>JANMYN010000445.1:0-2795 GCA_031382195.1 Betaproteobacteria bacterium | reverse complement strand
ATCCAGAAGGTCTATCTGTTCAACCAGGACTACGCGTTCGGACAAAGCATGAGCAAAGGATCCCGGGAACAACTGAGCGCCAGGCGCCCCGACGTTGTGATCGTCGGCGATGAATTGATTCCGCTGGCGAAGATCAAGGATTTTGCACCCTACGTTGCCAAGATCCGCGCCTCCGGAGCCGACACTGTACTCACCGGCAATTGGGGCGCAGATCTGTCGCTGCTGATCAAAGCCAGTAACGAAACGGGATTCAAGGCGCACTACTACGCATTGATTGCTGCTGGTTTCGGCACGCCGTCGGCGATCGGCGCGGCGGGAGCGGATCGGATCAAGACGATTTATTCCTGGCACCTGAACGCGACGGATGCGAAGTGGGAACGCACGATTCTGGATTATCAGAGCAAGTACAAGACCAATGCCGACCTGGCTTATCTGCCCGCTTTCCGCACGGTCGAGATGTTGGCTGCCGCCATCAACCTGGCGGGGACCACTGATCCGGTTAAAGTGGCACACGCATTGGAGGGCTTGCACTTCGCCGGGCCGACAGGCGACTCATGGATGCGAGCAGAAGATCATCAGATCATTGCGCCGATCCTGGTAATGAGCTTCGTCAAGGCAGGGCAACCGGGCGTCAAGCACGACGTCGAGGGCACGGGCTATGGCTGGAAAACCGAAGCCGTGCTGACGCCCAGCGAAACATTACCGCCGGTAAGATGCGTCATGGAAAGACCGGCGAAATGAAGCCTGGCGGGTTCGCACAGGCGGACGTCGAGATTCAGTGCCGCCCGCAACGAGCGGGCAGTTTGCCCTCCACTTCGCTGAGGACTGGATTGCCTCGTGGAATTCTCATGACCTCGAGCGCATCCTCGCGCACTATGCTCAAGACTTCGAGATGTCTTCGCCCTTGATCGTCCAGCTCATGGACGAGCCGAGCGGAACACTCAAGGGCAAGTCGGCGATCCGCGCCTACTGGGCCAAAGCACTTGTCCGGCTTCCCGACCTGCATTTCGATCTGACAGCAGTCCTGGTGGGCGCATCGAGCCTGGTCATCCAGTATCGCGGTCCGCGTGGGCCGCGCGCGGAAGTGTTCTGGTTCGATGCGCAGAACAAGGTCTACAGGGCAGCGGCGCACTACGCGAGTTGAACCGGCCGGGGGTGAGCAATCAAGCCGTGCGCGTTATGCCATCATGGATGGCTTCACCCCATTGTTCTGCACCGAAAGCCATGAACGACCTTATCGAGTACCTCTCCGGACTTCAGGCGGGCGCTCTGGAAACGCGCGACGGCAAACCGTTCCTGCACGAGTACCGCGGAGAGTTGTCGCTGCATTTCGAGCCGCAAACCATACAGAGCCGGATGCAGCGCGAGGCGCCGGATGAACTGGTGCTCGACTACACCCGGGCGATGATGTCGTTCCTGCTGTTCCAACCCACGCCGGCGCGCATCGCGATGATCGGCCTTGGCGGCGGCTCGATGGCGAAGTACTGCCTGCGATATCTGCCAACGGTGGATTTCTCGGCCATCGAAATCAACCCCGAAGTAATTGCCTTGCGTTCGCAGTTCGCCATTCCAGACGACAGCGAGCGGTTTCGCGTCATTTGCGGCGATGGCGCCGATTACGTTCGCGAGACTTCGGATCGAATCGACGCGCTGATCGTCGATGGTTTCGATGCTGGCGGCCAGCCCCCACAGCTTTGCAGCCAGGAATTCTACGATCAGTGTCATGCGCAGCTATCCGATACCGGCGTCCTGGTCACCAATCTGTGGGGTAGCGACGTGCAGTATGGCGCCTGCATTTCGCGCCTGCGGAACAGTTTCGACAACCAGGTGGTTGCCGTGTCCTCGGAGGATCCCGAGAACAAGATCGTGTTTGCCTGCAAGGGCCCGGGATTCCCGCCGCCGGAGCGGGATTTTCTCGGACGGGCGCGCGAACTCAACGCCGCACATCGGATCGATTTCATGCCGTCCGCGCTGACGATCCTGCGCCGGCTCAGAAAACGTGCCGGTAAACAGTGCAGAGAGTAGAACGTCAGACTCCGCCGTTCACGCCTCCGCGGCACGGTTGACGTGGGCGACAAATGTCTACACGATAGTCGCGTGAACGTCATCTCGGCGTGGAAAGCCGACAAACGCCAGAGGTTGAACTATGAAAAAAGCCGTTGCTGAGCCCTATCGGGATATCGATTTTTCTCGCGCCAGGCGCGGAGCCGTCATCAAATCCGAACCCGGGAAGAGCAAGATTTCCATTCGTCTCGACAACCGAGTACTCGACCACTTTCGGGCGGTCGTCGAGCGTTCGGATGGCGGTAACTATCAGACACTGATCAACGACGCACTGGTTGCCTACATTCAGCAACGATCCGTGCTCGATGCAGTGCGTCAGGTGGTCAGGGAAGAAATTGCTGCCCCGCAGGCAAAGCCGCCCGCAACTCGCGCTTCGTCCCGGGCTCGCGGAAAGCGGAGTTTTGCCGATCCCCGGCTGAGCGGAACGCGATAAAAGAGAAAAGTAAGAGACCTGATGACGTAGGCCGGACCTTGAACGTCTGCTCTAGCCGGTGGGCGACCATCGAGCGACCGTCGCTTCGCGACCCTGAGGCGACGGTCGAGCCTGTTGAAAGCGGACGTTCAACGATTCAAGGTAATCGACTTGCGAACAGCATAGTCGCAGCGGCGCTTTTGACCGGTCCGCTGCATGCGTGGGTTGGGCGTGATGCTGTCGCTCATTTGATTACCTCGTCAGCGCGCATCAGGATCGATTGCGGTATGGTGATGCCGAGCGCCTTCGCGGTCTTCAG
>JANMYN010000389.1:0-1902 GCA_031382195.1 Betaproteobacteria bacterium | reverse complement strand
TGATGGCGGTGGCGGATGTCGGTGAGGTGATGCCGCCGAAGTCGACCTGGTTCGAGCCCAAACTGGCCGACGGGCTGGTGTCGCATGTTCTGGATGCAGGCCCGCAATCGTGAATTGCCAATGGTGCACAGCAGGGTGCGGGAGCCAGGGTCGCGGGTTGCCCGAAAAATGATTCTCCACCACGGAATTCCCATTCACGGCGTCGTAACAAAGGGTTACACTAAGCAAAATTGGGCAGCCAAGAACCCGCTTCATCAAATGAGCTCCGAACTGATCGGATCCGGCGGGTTATAAAAATGAGCATGCGAGCGCCCAAGCGGAGGAGCACTTTTTGAAGCCCACCGATATTGCGGCACCCGACTATTTCCACAAAGTCGTCGATTGCCAGTGGGCATGTCCTGCCCATACTCCTGTTCCCGAATATATCCGGATGATCGCCGCAGGACGTCACAGCGACGCCTACATGGTGAACTGGAATTCCAATGTCTTCCCCGGCATTCTCGGTCGCACCTGCGACCGGCCATGCGAGCCGGCCTGCCGGCGCGGAAGGGTCGAAGAACAAAACCAGACCAAACCGGAGCCCGTCGCAATCTGCCGCCTCAAGCGTGTCGCTGCCGACAACAAGGGCGATATCCGCTCGCTGTTGCCGAAAGCCCCGTCACGCAAGAACGGCAAACGCGTGGCCTGCATCGGTGCCGGACCCGCATCGCTGACAGTGGCGCGCGATCTTGCGCCGCTCGGTTACGAAGTCGTGGTCTTCGATCAGGATCCCAATGCCGGCGGCATGATCCGCACGCAGATTCCGCGCTTCCGGTTGCCTGAAGATGTGATCGACGAAGAAGTCGGTTACGTCCTCAGCATCGGCATCGCCTTCCGCGGCGGCGTGCGCATCGACAGCCTGAAGAAGCTGCTGTCCGAGGATTTTGACGCGGTCTTCGTCGGCTCGGGTGCGCCGCGCGGCCGCGATCTGGACATTCCCGGCCGCAAGGAAGCAGCGAAAAACATCCACATCGGCATCGACTGGCTTGCCTCCGTGTCATTCGGCCACGTCGCCTCGATCGGCCGGCGCGTGATCGTGCTCGGCGGCGGCAATACCGCAATGGACTGCTGCCGTACCTCCCGCCGCCTTGGCGGCGAGGACGTCAAAGTCATCGTGCGCAGTGGTTTCGACGAAATGAAAGCCAGTCCATGGGAGAAGGAGGACGCGGCCCACGAGGGTATCCCGATCCTGAACTATCTGGTGCCGAAGGCATTCGAGCACCGCAACGGCAAGCTTGCGGGCATGATCTTCGGGAAAGTAAAAGCGGTGTTAGACGACAAGGGGCGCCGGCAACTGCTGCCCACCGGCGAACCCGATCAGCGCTTTGACTGCGACGACGTGCTAATTGCGGTCGGGCAGCAGAATTCGTTCCCGTGGATCGAGCGCGACGCCGGCATCAAGTTCGATCCATCCGGCATGCCGGTTGTCGACAAGACGACTTTCCAGTCCACACAGCCGAAAGTTTTTTTCGGCGGGGACGCGGCATTTGGCCCGAAAAACATCATCTGGGCGGTCGCCCACGGCCACGAAGCGGCGATTTCTATCGACAAATTCTGCAACGGCGAAGACATGCGCACGCGGCCCGGTCCGCTGGTGAACCTCGTCAGTCAGAAGATGGGCATCCACGAGTGGAGTTACGACAACGATATCTCGGAAGATCTGCGCCACAAGGTACCCTTGAAGGATAAGGCGATAGCGTTGAAGAACGTCAAAGTCGAAGTCGAGCTGGGCTTCGACCAGAAGATGGCGTTCGCGGAAGCACAGCGCTGTCTCAACTGCGACGTGCAAACGGTGTTCTCGCCGCCGCTGTGCATCGAATGCGACGCCTGCGTGGACATTTGTCCGATGGACTGCATCACTTT
>JANMYN010000379.1:0-2805 GCA_031382195.1 Betaproteobacteria bacterium | reverse complement strand
CTTCAGGAAGTTCATCAAAGCGCCGGGCCGTTCCGGAAACTCGAAGCGGTACAGCAATTCGTTCTTCACCGAAGGCGCGCGTCCGCCCACCAGGTGGCGCACGTGCAGTTTGGCCATTTCGTTGTCGCTCAGGTCCTGCGTGGGCAGTCCATGTTTGCGCAGCTTGCTGACCAGCGCGCGAATCTCGCTGCGATCGCGTACCTGCACGCCAACGAAGACATGCGCCTGCCGCGGGTCGGAATATCGGTAGTTGAACTCGGTGACATTGCGTGGCCCGAGCAACGTGCAGAACTGCCTGAAGCTGCCGGGGCGTTCCGGGATCGTTACGGCCAGGATGGCCTCGCGCTGCTCGCCCAGTTCGGCGCGCTCGGCGACGAAACGCAAGCGGTCAAAGTTCATGTTCGCGCCGCAGGCCACCGCGATCAGCGTGCGTTGTGTTGCGTGCCGACGCGCGACCCAGGCCTTGGCGCCGGCAATGGCGAGAGCGCCAGCGGGCTCGAGGATCGAGCGCGTATCCTCGAAAACATCCTTGATCGCCGCGCAGATCGCGTCGTTGTCGACCAGGATCATTTCATCCACCACGTCGCGGCACAGCCTCAGGGTTTCCGCGCCCACCTGCTTGACCGCCACGCCATCGGCAAACAGCCCCACCTGCGCCAGCCTTACCCGCCGGCCTGCGGCCAGCGAACGCGTCATTGCATCGGCGTCGACGGGTTCCACGCCGATCAGCTTGATCTGCGGCCGCAGCCGCTTGACGTAGGCGCCGATACCCGAGATCAACCCACCGCCGCCCACGGCGACGAAGATGGCGTCGATCGGGCCCGGATGCTGGCGCAGGATTTCCATGCCGATCGTGCCCTGGCCGGCGATCACATCGGGGTCATCATAGGGGTGCACGAACGTGAGCCGCTCGCGTTTGGCAATCTGCAAGGAGTGCGCATAGGCGTCATCGTAGGAATCACCGAACAGCACCACGCGGGCGCCGCGGGCGGCAACGGCGGCTATCTTGATCTGCGGCGTCGTAGCCGGCATGACGATGGTGGCACGGCAGCCAAGCCGCTGTGCCGCCAGCGCCACGCCCTGGGCGTGATTGCCTGCCGAGGCGGCTATCACGCCGCGCTTGAGTTGGGCGGCGCTCAGGTGCGCCATCTTGTTGTAGGCGCCGCGTAGCTTGAAGGAGAACACTGGCTGCATGTCCTCGCGCTTGAGCAGAATGGTATTGCCAAGCCGTGCCGACAGCGCCGGGGCAATATCCAGCGGCGATTCGATGGCCACGTCGTAGACACGCGCCTTCAGGATTTTTTCCAGGTAATCGATCTTCAAAGATTTCTCCCTTGTCGGTCGAGCGTAGCAGCGCTCGGGTCGATCGCGCAACCGTCGTGGCCGGCAGGCAGCGCCGGGTTTGTACCGTCGAGGCGTTGACGCTATGCTTACGCGAAATGCCCGATATGCACAGCATGAACCAGGACCAACTCAAGAAGGCGGTGGCGAAAGCCGCTATCGCCCACGTACCGGAAGACTGCATTGTCGGCGTCGGCACGGGGTCGACGGCCAACTACTTCATCGATGAACTGGCCGCAATCAAAGGCCGCGTCGAGGGCGCGGTGGCGAGTTCGCAAGCAAGCGCGGCGCGCCTGAAGAATGCCGGCATCCGCGTGTTCGACCTGAATGTGGTGTCCGGGATACCAGTCTATGTGGACGGCGCCGATGAAGTGAACCGCCAATTGCACATGATCAAGGGCGGGGGCGGCGCGCTTACCCGCGAGAAGATTGTTGCGGCGGTGGCGCAGAAGTTCGTCTGCATCGCCGACGCCTCCAAGCTCAAGGATGTGCTGGGCGTCTTCCCGCTGCCGGTGGAAGTCATTCCGATGGCGCGTTCCCATGTCGGCCGTGAATTGGTGCGACTCGGCGGAAAGCCGGAGCTGCGACAGGGTTTCACCACGGATAATGGCAATCTGATCCTGGACGTACACGGTCTGAACATCGCCGACCCGGTCGCGCTGGAAGCGGCGATCAACCAGATCGTCGGGGTCGTGACTAACGGATTGTTTGCCCGGCGCGGGGCCGACGTGCTGTTGCTGGGCACCGAGGACGGCGTTCGGACCATGGTTAAATGAGACTATCGTCAGGTGAAACCTTTTTGTAACCTGATGGACTTAAACTGTCGGTCTCAATGGATCGTCCAGGGTTTCGGGGGTCAGCGGTGATGATGAACAACGAACACACGTCCAAGCAGTTTGAAGCCGAGCTCGAGGCGGTACGCGCGCGCGTGCTGCAAATGGGCGGACTGGTGGAAGAGCAGATCAGGCTGGCGCTGGATGCGTTGATATCCGGCGATCTGGAGTTATGCATGAAGGTCGAAAACAACGATCACCTGGTGAACGCCCAGGAGGTCGGCATAGACGAGGATTGCAGCACCATCATCGCGCGCCGCCAACCCGCCGCCGGTGACCTGCGCATGCTGATGACGGTGGTGAAAACCATCACCGACCTGGAACGCATTGGCGATGAAGCGGCCAAGATCGCGCGCATGGCCAAACTGATCTACTCGACCGATCGCCTGCAACAGCCGCGCACGGCAGAGATACGCCGAATGTCCACGATCGCGCTGGAAATGCTGCGCAAATCGTTGGACGCGTTCGCGCGGCTGGACCTTGCCGCGTCGGCCGAGGTGGTGCGTCGTGACCAGCACGTCGACGAGGAATTCCGCGGCGTATTGCGCCAGTTGATCACGTTCATGATGGAAGACCCGCGCACCATTTCAGTGTCCATCGAAATCCTGTTCATCGCCAAGGCGATCGAGCG
>JANMYN010000325.1:0-3023 GCA_031382195.1 Betaproteobacteria bacterium | reverse complement strand
CACGCCGCCGCTCGCGCCGCAAACCAGTAAGCGTGAACGCATGTCCCCAACCTTCGGCAACGCTAGACAAATATATACCCAGGTCCCAAAATGGCCGCCGCCTGGGGAGGGGTAACGCTACGCCGCTGGTTTTGCTCTTCGTCCGGGAACAGATATTCTGTTTGCTCTCCCCCTCCCTCGCTTTAAAAAAAATGGCGCCACTGCACGACACCAGAGAGGCGTCGTACTGATCACTGGAGAGATATAAAAAGCATGCAGGCCCGAACTCAGCTTGCCCTCCGCATCACTTGGTCTTATTTTCTGCTCATGCTTTGCCTGCCGCTGCCGTTGCTAGCGCAAACCCAGCCGGCTACGCCGTCCGCGGCCGAAGCGGCCCTGAAGAAACCGACCGACTTCCGCTCGCGGGTAGAGATACGCAACGAGTACCAAGACCTCGAAGGCGACGGGTACAGAAACATCGTCGTTCCTCGCTTCGAGTACGCGGTAAGCCGCAGCGTCGCGCTCCGGCTCGAAACGCCTTACGTGACGTACGATCCCGGCGCCGGCGGGGAGCGCGTCAGCGGGCAGGGCGACCTGCTGGCGCGCAGTGCCTGGCGCGCAATCCAGCGCGATGGCTTCGCCCTGATCGTCGCGACTGACGTGATTTTCGATACAGCGGATGATAAACAGCTGGGATTCGGCAAGACCATCGTTGCCCCGCACATGTACGCCGCCATCGACGTGCCCAAGTACGACTCGGTATTCTTCCCCAACATCCAGCACTACTTCTCGGTGGCTGGTAACGACAATCGCGGGGATGTCAGCTTCACCACCCTCAAGCCCAACCTGCTGACCCGCTGGCCGAACAAGGTGTACACCTTCCTGGAACCGCAGTTCACCATCGACTGGAAACGCGATGCCAAGGTGGGACTGACGGTCGAGCTCGAGGTCGGGAAAATCCTTTCCAGGAACATCGCCGCCTGGGTGCGCCCGGGTGTCGGGGTGATCAACAGAAATGAACTGGCGCAGGTTTACGAGTGGAACCTCGAAGTGGGGATGCGGTATATCTTCTAGGGACGAGGGACGAGGCATGAGGGGCGAGGGTGAAGCAAACGGCAGGGGAAAGTTCGAGTAAGGGCAACTCATTAGGGCAAAGGCGTAAAGTCCTTCAGTAGACGCTCCAGACCGACTGCTCGTCACACACGCCTGATCGCGTAAGTTCAATGCTGAGCGCCGGTGGCAACGCGCTACTCGCGAGATCAACTTCCAGACTGTGATGGAATTTCCAGTCGGCAAGACAGCCGGGATTCACCCGCTTGTTGGCCTTGCCCGTCGAAAAATTGCCATGGGTACTGGGAAAGCGCTACAACGGACGGTAAAGTAATGCGATGGCGAGCCCGCTACTGAACGTGTCCTGGGACCAATGCCTGCTCGAGGCCGCGCCCGACCGCCAGGCCGAGGCGGCGCTGCGCCGCGAAACCGGGGCCGCGCCGGGCTGGATACGCTATTTTCTGAGTTGCCCGTGGCTGTCCCTCGCGGCAATGCGTCTGGGGGTGGATAACAAGCTGCTGGTGCATCTCGATTTCCCGACGATGGACCTGCTTGCGCTGGTGGTCAGCCGCGAGAACGCCTGCCGCTACTGCTATTCGGTGACACGCATGCAGTTGCGCATCTTCGGCATGAGCGAAGAGCGCATGCAACAGCTCGAGCAACGACTCGCCAGCGGCGAGTTGGAACCCAAAGCCGCCGCCGCCGTGCACTTCGCGCGCCGCATGACGCGCTCTACTCCGCTGGTAACGCCCCAGGACCTCGAGCCGCTGCGCGCGGCCGGCTATAGCGACGCGGAAATACGCGAGATTGCATTCACTGTCGCCTCGGTTGCGTTTTTCAACCGCATTTCCACTATCCCGGCGCTGCCCCCGCAGTCCTGGGAGCAGCTCGCCGACCGGTGGTTCATGCGCCTGTTCCGCCCGCTGGCTGCGCGCATGATTCGCGGCTGGCGCAAGCGCGGACAGGCGGATTCGTTCGCGCATCCGCCCGAAGGCCCGTTCGCCGCGCTGCTGCTGCAATTCGAGGGCTCGCCCATCGGCCCCGCGCTGGCTTCCACGCTCGAAGGCCTGTGGGCCTCTGCCATTCTGAGCCGTCGCTGCAAAGCGCTCATGTTCGCGGTCATCGGCCACGGTCTCGGCTGCCAGAGTTCCCATGAAGAGATCGCCACTGTTCTGCAGGCGGAGGGCCTCGCGCCGGACGACACCGAGAAAATCCTCGCGCACCTCGGCGGCCCCGACATGGGCGCCGACGAGAGCGCCCTGCTCGCGTTTGCGCGCGACACCATCTGGTACGAACCCGTCCAGATCCAACGCCGTGCGCGCGAACTGCGCGCGCGACTGTCGGCGGCGCAGTTCGTCGAGGCGCTCGGTGTCGTGGCGCTGGCCAATTCCGTGTGCCGGCTGTGCGCGGCACTGCCGCGCCGGCCGTGAACGTCGGCTACGCGCTTGTCTTGCTGGTGCTGGCGGCTGCAGCCGGCCTGTGCGCCTGGCAGCAACAGCGTCTGCGCCTACTGCGCGCGCGCATCGAGGCGTCCGCGGTTGAACTCCAGCGCCTGCAACAATCCTGCGCCCTGCTCGCGCCTGCCGGTGTAGTCGATCGCCTGTTTACCGACGGGCCGGAAAGCATCGCCGAGCACAAGGTGTTTACCGCCATGTTCACCGACCTGGTCGGCTACACGGCGCTCGCCGAGCGGCTCGACCCGAAGTCGCTGGCCAAAGTGCTGAACGGCTACTTCCAGCTCGTCAGCGACAGTGTCACCGAGCACCGTGGTCGCGTCGGTACCTTTCTCGGCGACGGTATCCTGATTTTCTTTGGCGCGCTGGAGCCCAACCCCTGGCAGTGCGACGACGCGGTTCAGGCGGCGCTCGCCATCCGTGCAGCGCTCGAGCGCTACAACGCCGAACTCGAGGGCTCGGGGCTGCCACGCATCGCCATCGGCATCGGCATTCACCGCGGGCCGGGGCTCGCCGGCCTGATCGGCAGCCGCGACCGGC
>JANMYN010000717.1:0-6020 GCA_031382195.1 Betaproteobacteria bacterium | reverse complement strand
CAAGATCGTGCCTACGACGACGTCGATTCCCTCGGTACGCCGGTCACCAATGCGTTCACCGGCGACAGCAAAATCTGGGGTGTGGATCTAGTCTGGAAGTGGGCGCCCAACGGCAATACCGTGGATCGCAACTTCAAGTTCCAGGCGGAATACCTGCATCGCCGGGAGGACGGCAGCCTGGCTTTCAATACGGCGGGTAGAAATCTTTCCGATACCTATCGATCCAGCCAATCGGGCTGGTATGTGCAGGGCGCCTACCAGTTCATGCCGCGCTGGCGCGTGGGACTGCGCTATGAGGAACTCAGCGGCGGCAAGCCCGATATCGGCTTGGTAAACAGCGGCGCACTTGCGGCAGGCGATTTCCCGCGCCTTGTCGAGAACGATCCCAAGCGGAGCACGGCGATGATCGATTTTTCGCCATCGGAGTTCTCGCGTTTCCGGCTGCAATTCGCCCGCGACGAAGCCCGCTTCAATGAAGCGGATAACCAGGTCTTCCTGCAATACATCATGAGCCTGGGTGCGCACGGCGCACACAAGTTCTGAGCCGACTCAGTCATCGTAAAAAGGAAAATGTAAATGAACAAATCTCTAATGCGGATAGCTACCACATTGATCCTGCTCGGAGGTTCGCCGGCTTTTGCCGCCTTGAACATTTTTGCCTGCGTGCCCGAGTGGGCGTCGCTCGCGAACGAGCTCGGCGGCGACAAGGTCTCGGTGTACCAAGCCTCCACGGCCTTGCAAAATCCTCACAGGATAGAGGCACGGCCCAGCCTGGTAGCGCGCATGCGCAGCGCAGACCTGGTGATCTGCACCGGCGCCGAACTCGAGGTCGGCTGGCTACCGGTACTTCTGCAAACCGCCGGAAACAAAAAGGTTCAGCCTGGTCAGCCCGGGTTCATGTTCGCCTCCGACCTGGTGGACCGGCTGGAAATACCGACCAGGCTCGATCGGGCCGAAGGTGACGTCCATCCGGGCGGCAACCCGCACGTCCAGCTCGATCCGCGCAACATCGCAAAAATTGCGACAGCGGTGACACAACGCCTGCAGCAACTCGACGCCTCCAACGCCGCTTACTACGAAACGCGCGGCAAGGATTTTCAGGCGCGCTGGCAGCAAGCGACGGCGCGCTGGGAGAAAGACGCGGCCCCGCTAAAGGGCATGCGCATCGTTCCCTACCACAAGGACACGGTGTATCTGATTCATTGGCTCGGTCTCGTGGAGGTTGTGAATATCGAACCCAAACCGGGAATCCCCCCCAGCGCCGGTCATCTTTCCGACATGGTCGGGCGCTTACAGGGCGGCGCGGCGGACGCGATAACGCGCTCGGCGTATCAGGAACCGAAAGCGCCCGAATGGTTGTCCGAGAAAACCGGGCTTCAGGTCGTGGAGTTGGCCTACACCGTCGGCGGAACCCCGGCAGCCAAAGATCTTTTTGGGCTGTTCGACGACACGATCGCGAGATTGAAGAAAGCGAAGAAATAACATGCCCAGCCTCGAATTCGGCATCCTGATTCCTGCCTTCATTGCGGGATTGCTGGTCACCGCTACGCATGTCCCGCTGGGAATCCAGGTGCTGAACCGGGGGATCGTATTTATCGACATTGCCATTGCGCAGATTGCCGGGGTCGGCGTGATCGGTGCCGACTTCTTCGGCTGGGAAGCACAAGGCGTCGCCGTGCAGATTTCCGCACTGGCGGCCGCCCTGCTCGGTGCGCTGTTTCTGACCTGGACCGAAAAGCGTTGGCCCGATATCCAGGAAGCCATCATCGGCACCGTATTCGTGCTGGCCGCAACGCTTGGCGTCCTGCTGCTCGCCAGCAATCCGCACGGCGGCGAATATCTGAAGGACATGCTGGTGGGACAGGTACTCTGGGTCGGCCGCACTCAACTCGCGGTCGTCGCCGTTCTGACCGCAATAGTTCTGCCCGCGTGGTTCGGTATCGGTCGAGACCGGCTCGGCCGCACCGGTTTTTATCTGCTGTTCGGATTGTCGGTCACCGCTTCGGTACAGATGGTCGGCGTCTACCTGGTATTTTCCAACCTGATTATTCCCGCGCTCGCATCGCGCAATGCGACACGGTTCCGGCTAGCGAAAGCGTACGCGGTGGGTGGATTGGGTTACCTATTCGGTCTGATCGCCTCGACCATGTTCGACTTGCCGACCGGCGCCATCATCGTCTGGGCAATGGCTGTCGTGGGCATCGTGTTTTCCAGCCTCGAGCGCACCGAGGCCAGACCGGCAACTTGAACTCTCCAGTACAATCCCCCATCTGAGCGTGATCCGCCGGGCACTTCCCTGCCGGGGTTCTTTTTACTGCGGATCGGCCTACGCCGGCGTGCGGCCGGCAACAAATTTCATTTCGGCATGAACGAAATCTTTCACGGCACCACCATCATTTCCGTGCGTCGCGGCAAAAACGTCGCTTTAGGCGGCGACGGCCAAGTCACCTTCGGCAACATTGTGCTGAAATCGACTGCGCGCAAAGTTCGGCGCCTGTTCCACGAACGCATTCTGGCCGGGTTCGCCGGCGGCACCGCGGATGCATTCACCCTGTTCGAGCGCTTCGAAGCGAAACTGGAAAAGCATCAGGGGCATTTGCTGCGTTCGGCGGTCGAACTGGCCAAGGACTGGCGCACGGACCGCATCCTGCGCCGGCTCGAAGCCATGCTCGCGATCGCAGATCATGAATCGTCATTGATCATCTCCGGCAATGGCGACGTGGTAGAGCCTGAACTTGGCCTGGTCGCAATCGGCAGCGGCGGCGCCTATGCGCAGGCTGCCGCGCGCGCCCTGCTGGAGAATACCGATCTGCCGCCGCAGGACATCGTTAAGAAAGCGCTGACCATCGCCGGCGAGATCTGCATCTATACCAATCAGAATCATGTGATTGAAGTGCTGGAGTGAACGGTGAACAGCAAACGGTAAACGGAAATTTCTTTACACCACGCCGCCACCGACTACTGTTCGCTGTTCGCTGTTCACCGATCACTGTTCGCTGTTCACTGTTCACTTTTCCGCCATGTCATCAATGACCCCCCAAGAGATCGTCCACGAACTGGACAAACACATCGTCGGCCAGGACAGCGCCAAACGGGCCGTCGCGATCGCATTGCGCAATCGCTGGCGCCGTCAGCAGGTCGCTGAACCGCTGCGTCAGGAAATCACCCCCAAGAATATCCTGATGATCGGCCCCACCGGCGTCGGTAAGACGGAGATCGCGCGGCGGCTGGCAAGGCTCGCCGACGCGCCGTTCATCAAGGTCGAGGCAACAAAATTTACCGAAGTAGGCTACGTCGGCAAAGACGTGGACTCCATCGTGCGCGATCTGGTGGAAACCGCGATCAAGCAGACACGCGAACAGGAGACGCGCAAGGTGCGGCATCGCGCCGAAGATCTCGCCGAGGAACGCGTTCTCGACACCTTGCTGCCGTCTGCGAGGGAAATCGATATACAGACGGATCGGCGGGAGATCGACAATGCGACGCGGCAGAAATTCCGCAAGCGGCTGCGCGAAGGCGAGCTCGACGACAAGGAAATAGAGATCGACGTCGTGGCGGTACAGACGCAGATGGAAATCCTGGCACCACCCGGCATGGAAGAACTGACGTCGCAGATCCAGGGCATGTTCCAGAACCTCGGCAGCGCCAGGCACAAGACGCGCAAGGTCAATATTCGCGAGGCAATGAAGCTGCTGACCGAGGAAGAGGCAGCGAAGCTCGTAAACGACGAGGACCTGAAGCTCAAAGCGCTCAACAATGTGGAGCAGAACGGCATTGTGTTCATCGACGAGATCGACAAAATTACCAGCCGCCAGGAAACCGGCGGCGCCGAAGTTTCCCGCCATGGGGTGCAGCGTGACCTGTTGCCGCTCATCGAAGGAACCACCGTCAGTACGAAATACGGAATGATCAAGACCGATCACATTCTGTTCATCGGCAGCGGCGCCTTCCATCTGTCCAAGCCCTCCGATCTGATCCCGGAATTGCAAGGCCGCTTCCCGATCCGGGTCGAGCTCGGAAGCCTGTCGGTGCTAGATTTCGAACGCATTCTCACCTCCACCGACGCCTGCCTGACGCGGCAATATCAGGCGCTGCTGGAGACGGAGGAAGTGAAACTCGAATTCCGGCCAGACGGCATTCGCCGCATGGCCGAGATTGCCTGGCAGGTAAACGAAAAAACCGAGAATATCGGCGCGCGCCGTCTGTATACCGTCATCGAGAAACTGCTCGAAGAAGTCTCGTTCGGAGCAAATCGTCAGCAGGGCAAGGTTATCGTCATCGACGCCGCCTACGTGGATACGCGTTTGAAAGACCTTGCGCAGAGCGAAGATCTGGCTCGCTACGTACTTTGATCGAGGCAGGCGCCTTGACCGGCCTTCGGCGCCATTTTCCACCCCACCGAACATTCCCCAAAACCGGCAATACCTGATAATTTGCCGGATCAGGATCGCATATGACCAAAGGCACCACATACACACTCGAAGTCAATCCGCGGCTTCCGCACCAGCTCGTGCGGCTCGAAGAACTCGCGAACAACCTGCTCTACAGTTGGGACAGGCCGACGCGTCTTCTGTTTTCCCGGCTTGACTCGCGCCTGTGGAGCGAGGTTGGCCACAACCCAAAGGCCTTCCTTAAGCGTATCGACGAGCAAAAGCTGGTCGATGCCGCCGACGACCCGGTTTTTCTGGGCAACCTGAGCAGAGTACTGTCGGCATTCGATGTCTATCTGAAGGAACCGCTGCGCCGCAACGGTTCGGAGTGGCTGCGCAAGAACGATCTCATCGCTTATTTTTGCGCCGAGTTCGGTTTCCATGAAAGCCTGCCGATCTACTCCGGGGGCCTGGGCATCCTTGCCGGCGATCATTGCAAATCTGCGAGCGACATGCGCCTGCCATTTGTCGGCGTCGGGTTGCTGTATCGCCAGGGCTACTTCCACCAGACCATCGACAACGAAGGCAACCAGCGTGCTCTGTACGCGGACTCAGACTTTGAGGATCTTCCCGTGACACCCGTGTTGCGTGCCGATGGGTCCGAGGTGCGCGTGAGCATCGAATTCCCAGACAGAAACGTCCAGATCAAAGTTTGGCAGGCGCACATCGGTCATGTAACCCTTTATCTGCTCGACACTGATCTGGCGGAGAATTCTTTGGATGATCGGGATATCACCCACCGCCTGTACGGCGGCGATCGCGTCACCCGCATCCAGCAGGAAATCGTGTTGGGCATCGGCGGCGTGCGTGCACTGGACGAATTGGGCATCAAACCGACGGCGTGGCATATCAATGAAGGACACCCGGCTTTTCTGGTGCTCGAGCGCGCCCGCGCACTCGTTGTGCAGGGTTTGCCTTTCAACGCCGCCCTGGAGGCGGTCGCGGTGAATACAGTGTTTACTACGCACACGCCGGTTCCGGCGGGACACGATCATTTCAGTGCCGAGACGATCGCCAGTTACTTTTCGGGGCTGCGCAAGCAAATCGGACTGACCGAGCAAGAATTCTTCGCATTGGGGGCCGCCAACGGCGGGCAGGAGTTCAACATGACCGCTCTGGCGATCCGCGGATCGCGCTTTCAAAACGGCGTGAGTCGTATCCACGGCGGCGTGTCATCGCACATCTGCGCGCCCCTCTGGCCGGAGCTCGATCCAAGTGAAAGCCCTCTGTCATACGTAACCAACGGCGTGCATGTGCCGACCTTCCTGGCGCCTGAGTGGGCAGACCAATTCGACAAGTTTCTCGGGTTCGACTGGTCGCATCGCGTCGGCAGCCCCGGCTTCCACGAGCGCCTGGGGGCAATGCCGGATCATTTGTTCTGGAGCGTACGGCAGTCGCTGAAAGCACAGATGCTGCATCTGGTGCGCCATCGCGTGACCAGCCAGCACTTGCGCAATAACGGCTCGCAAGCCCATCTTGACCGTTTGCTGCGCAACGCAGATCCGCTCAACCCGAACGTACTTACCGTGGGCTTCGCGCGTCGGTTCGCGACATATAAGCGCGCCACCTTGTTGTTCCAGGATCTCGACT
>JANMYN010000269.1:0-1837 GCA_031382195.1 Betaproteobacteria bacterium | reverse complement strand
ACAGCGGGGCCGTGCCGTCGAGCACGAAGCCTTCGGCCTGAAAGCCGGCGTAGCGTACCCGATGGGTACTGCCGGCGAGGGCAGGATCTCGTTTCATTGTTTCGGCAAGGCGCGCTTCGATCGCGGCGCGGGCTTGTGCGGAAGGAACGCCGGGATAGAAGGCGCAGCGCAACTCCATGACGCAGCGCGTAGGCACCGATGAAGCCCATTCACCGCCGTTGATCTTGCCAAGATTGAACCTGATCGGATGCTCGAGATGCGCGAAGGCAGGGTGTCGATTGCGCGTTTCGTTCCATTGCGCTTCGAGCGACTGCAATCCATGCCAAAGCGTGAACGCGGCCTCGATCGCGTTGATGCCTTGCGCGGCGTTGAGCACATGCGCCGGCTTGCCGAACACTTCCACGGACAACCACATCACCCCGATCTGGGCACTCAGGATGCTGTGTCCGAACGGTTCCGGAATGATCGCCGCTTCCGCCTTGTAGCCACGGTGCAGGCAGGCCAGCGCGCCGTTGCCGGTGCATTCTTCCTCGACGACCGACTGCATGAACACCGGTGCCGCTGGCTGCAGCCCGATCGATTTCAATGCGCGGAACGCGGTCACATAAGCGGCCGTGCCAGCCTTCATGTCGCCGCTGCCGCGGCCGTACAGCCGGCCGTCGCGCACGACCGGATCGAATGGCGGGCGCGACCATAATTCTTCCGCGCCGATCGGCACGACGTCGATGTGACCGTTCAGGATCAAGGATCGCCCGCCGGCCTTGTTGCCGGGGCGATGGATAGCGACGACATTGTCGTGCCGCTCCCACTGTCCGACCGAGGGCGAATAGCCGGGCAGGTTTTTCAGGTCGGCATCGCGAACATCGAAGCGATCGGTCGCCAGGCCCATGCCTCGAAACAGACCTTCCATGAAGTCCTGCGCGCCCGCTTCGTCGCCGTTCAGCGACGGAAATCGCACCAGCGTCGTTGCCAGTTCGACCATGTCGCGCCGCAGATTCGCGACTGCGGCGAGGATGTCGGATTCGAGGCCAGGATCGCGGGTTTCGGGAGCATTCATGTGGCTGGCTGATTGCGCATGAAGTGACACGAAAGGATAACAGAAGGGCAAGGACGAAAGGCGCTTGGCCACAGGACACGGCTGCCCTCCCGATAGCGTGGAGTATCCATTTTACGAAAAGCAATACGAGGAAACTGGAATCGGGGTTAAGAGCTAACGCCGCAATTTGCCGATCGGTGCCACCAATTTTTGAGTTGACTGATCATCATCCACTGAAACATTCCAACCCCTGCACCGATCCCGCTCTCAAGCACAGGGGGAAAAGGCAAGGCTTTCGCGAAGCCAAGCCCACTCGACCTGCGTGTCACTTCCCGGCCAACGCTTTCCGAAAGCCGGCGTCCTGCATCAGATGGTAAGTCACGTCAATTAACGAATCGCTCAGAGATTCGTAGTAATTCTCCGCTTTGTACGAACGTCCAAAACGGTTGGCGGTCCCGCCGGTTGTGCCCGTCCACAATACCTTGCCGGCCGGGTTGGTAAGGGTAAGTCGCAGCCGTACGTCGCCTTTGTAGATCTCAGTCTCGTTGACGAAGAACTGTTTAATCTCCCCCTTGAGTATTGCAGTTCCGCCGCTGTCCACCACATTGATGCCTGCTCCCTCAATGAGCGACTTCATGTGGTTCGAGACGAAACCCGAGACGTCGTCTGGCGTAGTGACTTTCCGCGGCGCCTGCTTCTCGCTGTTTTGGCCAATAAAGCCACGGTTCTCGCGGTTGTCGGCAAAGCGATCGACTTGTAGCTTGGCCTTCTCCAGATCCGTCAGGTCAATCGTTCCCATCG
>JANMYN010000247.1:0-2934 GCA_031382195.1 Betaproteobacteria bacterium | reverse complement strand
GTATGCACACGCGAAGTCGTTGCACCGCCGATCAACAAAGGCATACGGAATCCCTGGCGCTCCATCTCCTTCGCCACGTGCGCCATTTCCTCGAGCGAAGGCGTGATCAGGCCGGAGAGCCCGATGATGTCGGCGTTTTCCTCCCGGGCGGTCCTGAGGATTTTCTCCGCCGGCACCATGACGCCCAGATTCACCACGTCGAAATTGTTGCACTGGAGTACGACCGAGACGATGTTCTTGCCGATATCGTGGACATCGCCCTTCACCGTGGCGATGACGATCTTGCCCTTGCTCTGGCCGACGGTGCCGGACCTTGCCTTTTCCGCCTCGATGAAAGGAATCAGGTGCGCGACCGCTTCCTTCATGACACGCGCGGATTTCACCACCTGGGGCAGGAACATTTTGCCGGCCCCGAACAGGTCGCCGACGACATTCATGCCCTCCATCAGTGGACCTTCGATGACCTGGATCGGGTACGGGAACTGCAGGCGCGCCTGCTCGGTGTCCTCGACGATATACGTGTTGATACCCCGAACCAGGGCGTGGGTGATGCGCTGGGCCACGGTGCCTTCGCGCCAGGATAGATCCTCTACCGCGATCCTGGCCTCGCCCTTGTAGCTTTCGGCGAAATCGACCATGCGCTCGGTCGCGTCCGGGCGGCGGTTGAACAGCACGTCCTCGACCCGCTCGAGCAGGTCCTTCGGAATCTCCTCGTAGACACCGAGCTGGCCGGCATTGACGATGCCCATCGTCATGCCGGCCTTGATGGCATGGAACAGGAAGGCGGTATGAATCGCTTCTCGGATAGGATCGTTGCCGCGGAACGAGAACGAGATGTTCGAAACCCCGCCGCTTATCCTGACGTGCGGCAACGCTTTCCTGATGGCGCGAGTGGCCTCGATGTAGTCGATGGCGTAGTTGCTGTGCTCTTCGATCCCGGTCGCAATGGCAAAAATATTCGGATCGAAAATGATGTCCTCCGGCGGAAAATCCGCCTCTTTCACCAATAGCGCATAGGCGCGCGCGCAGATTTCGATGCGGCGCGCAAGCGTGTCGGCCTGGCCCTTCTCGTCGAAGGCCATGACGACCGCCGCGGCGCCATAGCGCCGCACCAGCCGCGCCTGGCGCAGGAACTCGGCTTCGCCTTCCTTCATGCTGATCGAGTTCACCACGCACTTTCCTTGCACGCATTTGAGCCCTGCTTCGATCACCTCCCACTTCGAAGAATCGATCATCACCGGGACGCGCGAGATGTCCGGCTCCGAGCCGATAAGATTGAGGAAGGTCGTCATCGCCTTCTTCGAATCCAGCATCGCTTCGTCCATGTTGATGTCGATGATCTGGGCTCCGCTCTCGACCTGGCTGCGGGCCACGGCAAGCGCTTCGGTGTAGTTGCCGGCGAGAATCAGGCGCGAAAAAGCCTTGGAGCCGGTGACGTTGGTACGCTCGCCGACGTTCACGAACAGCGAATCGTCGCCAATGTTTAGCGGCTCCAGTCCGGAAAGCCGCAGCTTCTTTTCCACTGCAGGAACCTGGCGCGGCGCCACGCCTTTCAATGCTTCGACCACCGCCTTGATATGCGCGGGCGTAGTACCGCAGCAGCCGCCGGCAATGTTAAGGAAACCCGCCTGCGCAAATTCCTTCAGGAACGATGCGGTGTACTCCGGCGTCTCGTCGTATTCGCCGAACGCGTTCGGCAGCCCGGCGTTCGGGTGCAGGCTGATATGGACGTCGGCGACTTTCGACAGTTCCTCAATGTACGGGCGCAGATCCTTGGCGCCGAGCGCGCAATTCAGTCCGACGGAAAAGGGACGGGCATGCGAGATCGAATTCCAGAACGCTTCGGTGGTCTGGCCGGAGAGCGTGCGGCCGCTGGCATCGGTTATCGTGCCGGATACCATGACCGGCACGTGCAGGCCGTGCCGCCCGAGATAGTCGTCGATGGCGAACAACGCCGCCTTGCAATTCAGGGTGTCGAATACGGTTTCGACCATCAGCAGATCAACGCCGCCATCCACCAGCCCGCGCACGCATTCGATGTAGCACGCCACCAGTTCGTCGAAGGAAGTATTGCGGAAACCCGGGTCATTGACCTCCGGCGAGATCGACGCGGTGCGGCTGGTGGGACCCAGCACACCGGCCACGAAACGCGGCTGGGACGGAGTCTTGCTGGAGAACTCGTCCGTCGCGGAGCGCGCCAGACGGGCGCCGGCACTGTTGAGCTCGTACACCAGTTCCGTCATGCCGTAGTCGGCCATCGACACCGCGTTCGAGTTGAAGGTGTTGGTCTCGATGATGTCGGCGCCGGCTTGCAGATAAGCGGCGTGGATGCCGCGGATGACCAGCGGCTGCGTGAGCGTCAGCAGGTCGTTGTTGCCCTTCTGGTCGCAGCCGTGCGCATGAAAACGCTCCCCATGATAGTGATGGGTATCCAGCCCATGGGCCTGGATCATGGTGCCCATCGCCCCGTCGAGAACAAGGATGCGCTCGCCGAGCAGGCTGTGCAGTAATTGTTTGCGCTGATTGGTCATGCGACAAGTCAAAAATTAAAAACCCGTGCGCTTGAGCGGGACGGGTCTGTCACGCTTTAGCGGCATTTATTAAGCGCCCGCAAGCTGAGTGTCAAATCGGCGCAATCAGAAGGTAGCCCGAAGGGCTCGCCGTGTCAATGCGTGGACTTGATCAGGTGCGCTTACGCAAACAAGACCACCCCAAACGCTTATCGGCGCCGATCCGGGCACGTAACGTCCACTCACTGCTATTGCAGTATCGCGAATTGAGATATACATTCATTACAACCGGAGGAAGATGTACATCAGACACGTGCTAACACACGCCGAATACGATCGCGGCAATTGGAAGGAATAAACATGTCCGCCATTGAAATGAAGGAGATCATGCGGGAGTATCGCCGGCTGCGTGCGGTGGTGCCGT
>JANMYN010000243.1:0-2491 GCA_031382195.1 Betaproteobacteria bacterium | reverse complement strand
TGGTTTTTGTAGCGGCGCCGGCGGGTAGGGCCAACGCAAGCAGCACCAGGATAAACGCGATTTTGAGATTCATCAGGGAGGACATTGGACGCTCGCTGCCATGCGTAACCGCATTGGCAACGCTGGTTCGCTGAATATCGGTACGATCAACCCGGAACGGCCGGAGACCATTGCCGTTAACGACGCCAACAATCCACAGGTCAATTGCGCGATTCCGCCGTCACTGACTGCGAGCGGCGCAAAACGCCCCATAGTGCCGAAGCCTGTTCCACGTCGGCAGTTCCACGATCGGCACTCATGTTTGCAGGTCATCTTGCTATCGAAGCTAGCAATTGCCGTTCCACATAGGCGGCCCCTGGGGTCGGATTCGGACAGGGCGGCTGGTTGCAGGCGGTGGCAGTAATGAGATAGAACTCCAACTGGCTAGCGCCAGTCCGGCTGCCTTCATTGTCGTTCGTGAGCGCGCAATCCACTTTCACCGTGAAACCCGTCAGGTCCGTCCCGGCGGGCAGCGCGACTGCGGTGGAAGGAGCCGGACAGACACCCGCTCCTAGGACGGCAGCCTGTCGCAACACCTTGTAAGCGCCCCACTCGATGCCGGCTCGCGCGGCTTGATAGGCTTTCGAGCCCATCACATCGCGCGCCGACGAGGTGTGTTGCAGTCCCGATACCGTGACCACGATCGCGCCCAACGCCGCCAGCACGACGATCAGGAAAATCGCGGTGGCCAGTGCGATGCCTGCCTGGCGATCACGGCGCATTGTTGACGTGAACCTGATAAACGAGAGTAACGGTTTCACCACTGTCGGTCAGAGCCAGACTTATTGTGACAAGCGCTTCCCGCTCGGTCGCACCCGCTGCATAACCGAAGTTGCAGGATGAAAGCTTGTCGGCGATCAGGGCGCCCGTAACAGCCGGCGGGACAGGTTGTCCCGACAAGATGGCATAGCCGGAATAGCGCCGCATCTGTGCTCCCGAGCAAACGTAGCTCACCGGTGTGTCGACGACCTGGAAGCGTTTTGCCGGTGAGGAGAAAGGAAATTTGTTAACCGAGGTGATCGTCAAGTTCGAAAGCGATCCACTTGCCCCCGAATACACACGCCTTACATCGGTGGCTGAGGTCGCACCGGTATAGGCGCTGGCCCCGGCGGCGATGCCAAGGTTATAGACCACCACAGAATCCCCGGTTTGCACGCTGACGGGTGGCCCGAGTACATCGAACGACGTATCGGCGCTGGTGAAATCGAGTATGTCCCCCGGGCCTTGTTCGCGGTAGCGTCCGGCGGATCGCATATGCAGGAATTCCAGCGCGGTACTGCCGGAGAGCCGCACGCTGTTTGGCAACGCCTCACGCAAATCGCGGCTAATGCGACGCAAGACCGTATCAGCGGTATCCACCAGGGCGGCGCGCCGGGCGGTATCGAAGAAGCCCTGCACCGGCTTCTGGATGAATACTGCAACCATGCTCGCCAGAATCCCGGTAATCACGATGACCATGATCGCTTCGGTCAAGCTGAATCCCTGTGTCCTGCGCCGGTTCACCGTGAATATGACTTTGAATTTCGCGCGGTCGGTCATGGCAGCGATCGCGGCGCATAGCGCAGGCGGTAACCGCTGAGCGACAGCGAGTCGCTGCCGTGCGTCACGGTTACCGTAATTCGCAATGATTCGCCCGCGGGAATGCTCGCTTCGAGCTGCTGCTGGGTAACGCTGATTGCCGCCGCGTAGCCAATAATAGAGTTGCCGTTGATATCGGAATAAGGCGAAAGGATAAGGCCGTCGTAGTCGTTCACGTTGTCGAACGCCGTCGTGGCGCCCAGTCGCGTTTCGGGGCCATACGGTGCCGTCGTTTCGGGTCCGATATTCTCGACCGCGGCCGCCGCGGTACATCCATTCACGCCCACCGCCGCGCTTTGCGCGCTACCCGCCTGCGGATCATCCGGATCGCAAAAGGTAAAAGGTTTGAGCGTAACTTCTTCCAGAAGCGATTCGGCTATCGCCAGCATTTGCTTGCGAACCTGCGGATCGGCGCTTTTCTGCACGGTCAGATTGAACACCGTCAGAATTCCGGCGACGCCAACACTGACGATGATGATGAACATGATCAGCTCGACCAATGACAGCCCGGCTTGCGTGCGTGAAAGCGCGCGCAACCGATTCACTGAGCGGACGTCAATGCACATAGCCGGTTTCCGCTTCGATGACGAAACTTTGCGTGCCATCGCCGATGATGCTGATCGTGCGCTGCGGGCTGGGGACGCCCGCCCCATCGAAGGGCCGGCCCAGCGGATCGAAGAAAAAACTGACAGTGGGGGACAGCACGACTACGCCCGCGGCCGTCACCACGAATGGGCTGACCCCGCGCGGACTGACGAGGTCGGTATTACAGGCCGAGGAACCTTCCACGCTGGCGAACTTGATGGTGACGGAGGTCGCAACCAGGGTGACGCACACCACGCGCCGCTTGGCCACCGCCTCTTTCTGTGCATAG
>JANMYN010000230.1:0-1716 GCA_031382195.1 Betaproteobacteria bacterium | reverse complement strand
AAACCAGTTGCGTTGATCCGTCCACGCCGTGACATTCCGGAAGCCTGTCCGGCGCAACAGCGCGCCGAATTCCTCGAGGCTGTATTTATAGCTGTTCTCGGTATGAATGCGTTCCCCGGCCTCGAAGCGGCGCGAACCCTCCGGCCAGCGCACGTCGACCGCCAGGCGGGTTTCGACATGCATTTCCGCGCGCGACATGGTTTGATTGAAAAATCCGCAATGGCGCCAGTCGCGCACATCGAAATCGGAGCCGAGCACGGTGTTCACGTTATTGAGTGCGTTCAGGTTGAACGCAGCCGTCACGCCGAGCGCGTCGTCGTAAGCGGCGTCGAGGATCGTCTTGTCTTTGATCAGATCCACGCCGATCAGGAGGCCGCCCTGCTGCCGGCATTGGCGCCGCACATCGGACAGAAAACCGGCCGCGTCCCCCGGCGAGAAATTGCCGATCGAGGAGCCAGGGTAGAAAAGCAGGCGCCTGCCATCGGCAACGGAATCCGGCAACGACAGTCCTTCGGACATATCCATGCCCACGCCGGTCATGCCGATATCGGGAAACCGGTTGCGCAGGCGCATCAGCGCAGTCTCCAGATAATCAGCGGAAATATCCACCGCCACATAGTGTGCCGGCTTGAGCGCACCGAACAGGCCGGCCGCCTTCTCGCAATTGCCAGCGCCGAGATCGATAAGGACGCGGCCGCCGCCAACAGTGCGCGCAATTTCGCCCATGTGGCGCGAGAATATCGCCGCTTCGGTACGGGTGGGATAGTACTCGGGCAAATGCGTTATCGCGTCGAACAATTGCGAACCCAGGGAGTCGTAGAAATATTTGGAGGATATCCAGGCCTGCGGCGCGCTCAGCCCTGCGAGCAACTGTTCGCGACCGTTGCTTAATCCATAAATCACCTGGCGATCGCGATATTGAGGCGGATCCGTGGCTCTGCGGGCGAACTCAGGCCGTGGCGCCTCCCGCGCAAGTTCGAAACTCCCGCTGTCAGCATTCGAAACGCCGATCGCGGTTTCTTTTTCGTCAAGGTTCAGCATGTTTTAGGCTCCCGTTGTAAGGCGGTTTTCGAGCCGGGCCAGACCGATATTTTAGTCTCTTCCCACACGACCCGTCTGCCCGAATGCTATTGACCGACGGTCCACATCCGGAATGCTGTCAAGCTCCGGCTGCGGGAATTTCGACGGCGCATTTTTTTGAAAATAACGCGCCGTGTCAGATTCTGAAGGGCGAACAATCGCCCAGCTGATGCGACCGGCTGGTGCACCCGCAGTTCCTGATATTAGTCGGGAAATCGAAAAAATTTGTGTCCGGAGGTAAATGGCGCGGGTTTGTCGTGAAAGGCAGACATATGCGTTGCAGTGCGCGCCGGCAACAACCAGGGGGGAAGATAAAAGAGGAAAGAGGAAAGAGGAAAGAGGAAAGGAAGTGCAGGTGCTGGGTGCTGCGTGCTGAGATCGCCTACGGCGGACAAGACGCGGACTCGGGCACTTAACTTTCCTCTTTTACCTTTTAGCTGCTTGATTTGGCCGAAGGCTTACCCATTACAACCGGCCTCCGCGCTTGATGTCGGTGTAGCGGTTCACCAGAGCCATCGGCAATTGCTCGGGTTCGACATCCACGCATACTGCGCCGGCACGCTCGAGCCGGCGAAAAGTCAGCTCGCGATTGTGCAGGTAGTCGGCCGTGGCGGCATGAGTCAGTGCGCGCCCGAA
>JANMYN010000229.1:0-5943 GCA_031382195.1 Betaproteobacteria bacterium | reverse complement strand
ACCACCCGCGAGACCCCCTGCTCTTGCATGGTGACGCCAATCAACTGGCTGGCCATTTCCATGGTGATCTTGTTGTGCGTGATGAACATGAACTGGGTATTCGCCGACATCTTCTTCACCAGGGCGCAAAATCGCTCGGTGTTGCTGTCGTCCAGCGGCGCGTCGACTTCATCCAGCAGGCAGAACGGCGCCGGATTGAGCTGGAACATCGAGAACACCAGCGACAAGGCCGTCAGCGCCTTTTCCCCGCCGGATAGCAGATGGATCGACGCATTGCGCTTGCCCGGCGGACGCGCGATCACCTGCACACCTGCATCCAGAATCTCCTCGCCGGTCATCAGCAGTTTGGCCTCTCCGCCGCCGAACAATATCGGGAACATCTCGCCGAAGTGCTTGTTGACCGTATCGAAGGTCTCCTGCAGGCGCTCACGCGTTTCGCGGTCGATCCGGCGAATCGCAGTCTCCAGGGTTTCCACCGCCTCGGTCAGATCCGCCGCCTGGGAATCCAGATAAGTCTTGCGCTCCCGGGCGGTCGACAGTTCATCCAGCGCGGCAAGATTGACCGCGCCCAGAGCGGCCATGTCTTCGTTGAGCCGGTTGATTTCGCCCTGCAGCTTGCCGGCACGCACCCCTTCTTCGAGCAGCGGCAGAAGCTCTTCTTCATTGGCCTGCGCCTCCGCCAGCTGGCTCGCATAACTTTCTTCGGCCAATCGCGCCTCCTGCTCTTTCAGGCGAAGTTCGTTGACGCGTTCGCGTGCCGGCGCGAGCTTCTGTTCGGAAGCCAGGCGCTCCTGCTCAGTGGCGCGCAATGTCTGCTCGGCGCCTTCCAGTTCCTCGCGGGCCTGCTTCAACGCTTGCTCGCGATTGCCGCGCACCGCGAGCTGCCCCTGCAACTGCTCCTGCAAGGGTGATTCGTCGGTCCGGGACACTTCCTCGGTCAAGGTTTGGGTATCGCTCCGTAACCGTGAAAGCGTCTGAGATATAACTTGAAATGAAGACTCTATATCTATTATTTTATTATTTATAGTTTTCTGTTGATACAGCGCTTCCTGGTGTTGGCGCTCGGCCTGCTGGGCGCGAGTCCGGCTGACTTCCAAGACCGTTTCAGATACCGCATAAGCCGTCCTCGCATCTGCAACGCCGGCATGCATGGCCGCCATGCCGGAGCGAAGCCCTTCCATTTGCGCGACGGCTAGCTCTTGTTGCGCCGATTCCCGTGCGGATTCGGCATCGATTTCCGCAAGCTCACGAACGATCTGCTCACCACGCGCTTTTAGCCTTTCCGCGAGTTGCGACAAACGGACGTGGTCCAGTTTCAGGTGATGGTGGTTTTCCTGGAGATCGGACACTTCCCGGCGCAGGCGTTCGGCTTCTGCCTTGCGCTCCTCGAATTCGAACTTCTGTGAAGACGCGGCCCGATTGAGTTCGCCAAGTCGGGCGTCGGCAGCAGTACGCTCGGCGAACAAGGCCTCGATTTCGCGCTGGCGCGACAAAATGCCGTGAACCTCGGAGTCAGCGGCATGAAAACTGACACTGGTCGATGTGAACACATGGCCCTGAGCACTGACCAGCATTGCGCCGGCGGGCAATTTTTCAGCCACTTCCATGCCCCGCCCGGGATCGGGCAGGACGTAGATTTGCGCCAGCCAGTCGGCAAGTACGCCCGCCAGACGCGGTTCAGTGCAGGTTACATAGTCGGTCAGGCGCTCCAGTCCGGATGGCGCGGGTTGCGCAACCACGGCATCGGAACTTACGCGGTGGAAGCTGAGTTTGCCCGGCGGCGGCTCCGAAAACCATGCGTGCGCATGGCCCAGATCGCTAAGCCCGATGCTGTTCAATCGTTCGCGCAGGACCGCTTCGAGGGCGTTTTCCCATCCTTCGCGAATGCGTATGCCTTGCCACAGATGTGCATTGCGGCGCAGATCGTTGCGATCGAGCCAGGGATCGAGTTCGCCCGAGCGGGTCACCTGCTCCTGCAGCGATTGCAGGGCAGTCAGGCGCGCATCGAGTTGATGTATGCGTTGCCGGACCTGCTCGGCGGTTTCTTCGGCCGTTTGCGACGATTGTTCAAGCGTCGGCAGCGCTGCCTCGCATTGCTCGAATGCATCGCGCCGGCCGGTGAGTTGGTGATCGAGTTCGCGGATCTCGGATTCCAGTCTGACCAGTCCACTGAGGTTCGGGATTTCCAGGCCATCGCGCTCTTCTTCCAGCCTGGCGCGACGCGCGGCGAGCTGCTGGAGCAGCTTGTCGGTATGGCCTTTGCGCGTATCCTCGAGGCGTAACTGCTGTTCCGCCTGGGTCAGAACATCCTGTGTCTGTGCGAGTAACGCTTGTGCGGAGCGGTGATTTTCCTCGGCAACGGGCAGGGCTTCGCGAGCGTCCCCCAATGCCTCCTCGAACGCGGCAAGCTCGTCCGTGGCTGCCGCCAATGCCCGGATATTGTCAGCTCGCGCGGCTTCAAGCGATTGCTGGTGCTCGTGCTGCTGCGCCTCCTGCATGCGCAGGGAATTGAGCTGTTGCTCGGCACGCTTGCGACTGTCACGCAGGAACTGCACCTGCTGCTCTATGCGCGCGATCTCGGCGTTGACTTCGTAGAGCGTGCCCTGCGCCGCATGTACCGTGTCCGCTGCTCCGTAGTGCCTGGCGCGCAGCTCCTCCACGCGCTTTTCCGCATCCCGCAGCCGCGCCGTTTCGGCTTCGAGCTCGATGCCCACTGTCTCGACCTCGCGGCCGATCCTGATACGCTGCGCCTGCGCATCGCGCTTGCGCAACATCCACAGCAGCTGCTGGGTGCGCTTGAGGCTGGCTTCGAAGCCGCGGTATTTACCAGCCTTCTCGGCTTGCGATTCCAGGTGCTCGAGCTGCTTACCGAGTTCCTGGCGGATGTCGTCGACGCGCAGCAGGTTTTCGCGGGTGTCCTCAAGCCTCAACTCGGTTTCACGGCGGCGCTCGCGATACTTCGATACGCCGGCGGCTTCTTCGAGAAAACTGCGCAGATCTTCCGGTTTCGCCTCGACAATGCGCGAAATCATCCCTTGCTCGATGATGGCGTAGCCGCGCCCGCCCAAGCCGGTGCCCAGGAAGATGTCGGCGACGTCGCGGCGGCGCACGTGCAGGTTGTTGAGGAAATAGGACGATTCACCATCGCGCTCAAGGACCCGCTTGACTGAGATCTCCGCGTAGGTCGACCAGGCCCCGGCTGCCTTGCCCAGGCTGTTGTCGAAGACCAGTTCGACGCTGGCCCGACCGACCGGCTTGCGATCTCCGGAGCCATTGAAAATGACGTCCTGCATGTTCTCACCGCGTAACTGCTTGGCTGAAGATTCGCCCAGCACCCAGCGTATTGCGTCGATCACGTTGGATTTGCCGCAGCCGTTGGGGCCGACGACGCCGACCAGTTGGCCAGGCACCGGGATGTGAGTGGGATCAACGAAAGACTTGAAACCAGCGAGCTTGATATGGGTGAGTCGCACTATCGGGTCTTTATAAAGGCTTATAATTTCAACGGATACTCATAAAACAAGCGCCTGGAGCCCCAGACGAAAGGGACCAGGCGCGTGTTTTTTCTCCATGCATTTTAACAATGGAATGGCCATCAGAGAATGCCGAGCAAACCTTCTTTATCACTCGACACCTTTCCAAACCCCAGTCCAGCACGGGATTACCTGATTCATATGGAAATTCCCGAGTTCACCTGCCTCTGCCCCAAAACCGGTCAGCCGGATTTCGCCACACTGTTCCTCGATTACATCCCCGACAAGAAATGCGTGGAACTGAAGAGCCTGAAGCTCTATGTATGGTCATTTCGCAATCAGGGAACCTTTCACGAAGCTGTAACCAACCGCATGCTCGACGATCTGGCCAGGGCCACCCAACCCCGCTTCATGCGGCTCACCGCGCGCTTCTATGTGCGCGGCGGCATTTTCACAACCGTATCGGCCGAACACAGCAAGAAAGGCTGGAAACCGCAGCATCGAGTCGATCTCGCGCAGTTGGATTCTCAATCAGCCGTGCGCTGATGCTTCCAGCCGCCCGGAACACAGGGCAGCAGCCTTCAGCATGGCACCGCTGAGCAAGTCGTGCCAGCCGAGTTTGCGCCAAAGCGGGGAAATCGATGCTCACCCCGGCCCGGATCAACCTGCCTTATGGTTGCCGGATCGATGTCCGTGCATTGAAGCTCAAACAATTTCCCGTGGCGAACGCACCGTGGGAACAGGAATATTGGACGAATCCCTATATGGACACCGCCTTCAGCGGCCGCGAGACCGCTTCCACCTTATTCTTCTTCCCGGTCACGCGCGCTTCTTCCCGGTCACGCGCGCCCTTATAATTCGACCGCCCGTCCCGGACGATGTGGCCTATTGCCCCGAATATGGACCCGAATATCTCCAGACTTCAGCCCTATCCGTTCCAGAAGCTGTCGGCCCTGCTCGCCGGCGTAACTCCTGACGCTTCCCGGCGCCCGATCAGCTTGTCGATCGGCGAACCGAAACACCCCACGCCGCAATTCATTCGCGATGAACTGATCAACCAGATCGGTGCAATGTCCAGTTATCCCGCGACCGCTGGAAGCGAGTCACTGCGCAACGCCATCGCCGGCTGGATCGAGCGCCGTTTCCGCACCGGCAGAATCGATCCGGCCAGGCAGGTATTGCCGGTCAATGGCAGCCGTGAGGCGTTGTTCGCATTCGCCCAGGCGGTCGTCGATGGTTCACGCGAGCGACCCACTGTCGTAGCGCCGAATCCGTTTTACCAGATCTACGAAGGCGCGATCATCCTCGCAGGGGCGGACCCGCAGTTCCTGAACCTGCTGCCAGACAACGGCTTCGCTCTCGACCTGCAACAGCTCCCCGAAGAGGTCTGGAAACGGACTCAGTTGATCTACGTCTGCTCGCCGGGCAATCCCACGGGCAACGTCATGACCATCGACGAGTGGAGTGCATTATTTGAACTGTCAGATCGCCACGGTTTTATCATCGCATCGGATGAATGCTACTCGGAAATTTACTTCGACGAGAACCGGCCGCCGCTAGGCGCAATGGAAGCAGCGCAGCGGCTGGGCCGCAGCGATTTTCGCAACCTGGTCGCGTTCAGCAGCCTGTCGAAGCGCTCCAATGTTCCCGGCATGCGTTCCGGATTTGTTGCGGGTGACGCGGATGTTCTTGCGAAATTCCTGCTTTATCGCACCTATCACGGTTGCGCGATGAATCCGGCTGTCCAGGCGGCCAGCGCTGCAGCGTGGGGCGATGAAACCCATGTGGCGGAAAACCGCCGGCTTTATCGGGAAAAATTCGAAAAGGCGCTTGCCATCCTCTCCCCTGTAACCGCGGTCGAAATGCCTGAAGCGGCTTTCTATCTCTGGCTGCGCACGCCGATCCCTGATACGGAGTTCGCTAAACAGTTGTTCGAGCAATATAATGTCACGGTCGTCCCCGGCAGCTACCTGGCCCGGGAGGCACATGGCATCAATCCAGGACGCAATTTCATCCGCGTCGCGCTGGTGGCGCCGGTCGAGGAATGCCTCGAAGCGGCGCAGCGTCTGAAGGTGTTTTACGCTCAATTCGCAAAAGGGAAGAACACGAATGACGGATTTGCAGTCAGTCATCGACAAGGCATTTGAAAACCGGGCGGGAATTTCCCCGAAGAGCGCCGAACCCGCGCTCAAGGAAGCCGTTGCCGAGGTCATCGCGCAACTGGATTGCGGCAAGCTGCGGGTGGCCGAGAAATCCGGAAAGGACTGGGTGACCCACCAGTGGCTCAAGAAAGCCGTGTTGTTGTCGTTTCGTCTGGAAGACAACGAGGTCGTGCGCGACGGTTACACCAATTATTTCGACAAGGTGCCGGCCAAGTTCTCGGACTACGGCAGCGCAGATTTTCGCGCCGGGGGCTTTCGCGTGGTGCCGAATGCCATCGTGCGACGCGGCTCGTTCATTGCCAGGAACG
>JANMYN010000146.1:0-3173 GCA_031382195.1 Betaproteobacteria bacterium | reverse complement strand
GTGCTTATCGCTCCGGGCTTGCGAACCTGAAAAAAGTTTTTGAAGAGCGTTGATAGCGAGCAGCCGTGGTTCAGACCACGCTGTAGGGATTTTTCGCCAATTCGTGATGGACGACGCTTTGCAGGATCAGCGTTTCGTTCGGCTGCAGTCCCAGGAACTCCACGCCGCATCGGTGCTGCTCGCCCCCGCCCTCGATCGGGGCCGAGCTGACCGCCTGGATTTTTCCGCGCAGCTTGAGTTCGGTTTTGACGTCATACAAGTCCAGCGGCAGCGTGACCGACAATTCGTCGCCCTTGGCGCCGAGGGCCGTCACGGAGTGCAGCAACATGCCGGTCGCGGACAAGTTTGACACCTGGGCCTCGACCTTCCCGGCGGACGTTTCGATCACCGCCGCAATCTGGGTTTTGACCCGCGGCGCCTTGCGGACCATCAGTCCCTGCACATCCTTGGGAAAAGACAGATGCAGGTAATCGAATGGAACCCGGATGATCTTTTCCTGGGTGACGCTTGCCGGCAACTGCATTTGCAGACGATCGCCGGCTTTGAGCCGCATATCTTCGAATTGATAGACGGGCGGCTCTTCTGCGGCGGCTTCAGTTTGTGCGGGGGCCTTGGCTTGTGCCGGCGCCGTTGCGGGAGCCTCAGCTTGTGCCGGGGTCGGGCCTTCAGCTTGTGCGGGAATGGGTTCGGCCATAAGCGAAGAGGCGTGCGTACACGGCAGGGATATGCGCGCACGTACGCGCATATCCCTTAACGGTTGCGCAAGCGCGGTACTTTAGCCGGGAAGCCGCGGCGCGCGATGCGCGGCGGCGGACGAAATACGCGATCAGAACGGCAGTTGCACGCCGGGCCTGCTTTCCTGCAGCACGCGCCGGAAATCCTCCTGGATGCGGCCGAGCGCGGCAAGGTTGTCCGCTTCGAAGCGCAGTACCACCACGGGCGTCGTGTTCGACGAGCGTGCCAGGCCGAACCCATCCGCATACTCGACCCGCAACCCGTCTATCTTGATAACTTCGCGCGCCGCGGGAAATTTTGCGCTCTTTTGCAGTTTATCGATCAGCGCGTAGTTTTCGCCTTCGCGCAGCTTGATCTGCAATTCCGGCGTATTGATCGAATCCGGAAGCGTGTCGAACGTGGCATTGATATCGGCAACTCCGCTCAGGATTTCCAGCAGGCGCGCCCCGGCATAAGTGCCGTCATCGAAACCGTACCAGCGTTCCTTGAAAAAAATATGGCCGCTCATTTCGCCGGCCAACAGCGAGCCGGTTTCCTTCATCTTGGCCTTGATCAGCGAATGCCCGGTCTTCCACATGGTCGGCTTGCCGCCGTGCTCGCGAATCCAAGGCGCCAGACTGCGCGTGCATTTGACGTCGAACAGGATCTCCGCGCCGGGATTGCGCTTGAGCACGTCCGCGGCGAACAGCATCAATTGCCGGTCCGGAAAAATGACCTTGCCCTGCCTGGTGACCACGCCGAGGCGGTCGCCGTCACCGTCGAAAGCCAGACCGATTTCCGCGTTCCCTTTTTTTAGTGCAGCGATCAGGTCCTGCAGGTTTTCGGGCTGCGAGGGATCGGGGTGGTGATTCGGAAAGTTGCCGTCGACATCGCAGAACAACTCTTCGACTTCGCAGCCCAGGCGTCGAAACAATTCCGGCGCAAACGCGCCCGGCACGCCGTTTCCACAGTCCACCGCGATGCGCATTCTCCTCTTCAGCTTGACGTCGCCGGCAATGCGCTCCAGGTAGGCCTGCGCTACATCGGCCTGGCTATAGGCGCCACTGCCCGCAGCGAGCTTGCCCGACTCGATGCGCATGCGCAGTCCCTGGATGGCATCGCCCGAGAGCGTATCTCCCGCGATCATCATCTTGAGTCCGTTGTAGTCCGGCGGATTGTGGCTGCCGGTCACCATGACCCCTGAACCGGTCTCAAGCTGATGGGTTGCGAAATACAGCATCGGTGTGGTCACCAGTCCGATGTCGATGACATCTATGCCCGCGGACTGAAGGCCGCGCGCCAGCGCCTGTGCAAGAGAGGGGCCTGAGAGCCGGCCGTCGCGGCCGATGCAGACTTTTGCCTGCCCAAGCTCGCGCGCCTGCGAACCAATCGCACAGCCAATTGCCTCGGTGATTTCCGGCGTCAGCGTCTTGCCGACGACGCCACGAATATCGTAGGCCTTGAAAATTTCTGATGGGATGGATGGCATGGGAAAAGGAGGCCACGGTTGATGGATGATTATTACATACGCGAACGGCGTCCTCTGCGGTGAGAGTTGTCTTGTACCTGATGCGAAGGTTGCGCCGGTGGACGATTTTCAGCGCGCTGTAGCGACGTTTTCCGAAAAGAAAGCCAGCAACCGCTGTGGCAGCCAGTCGAGGTGGCCTGGAAAAGGCCCCGATGCAAACCCGGTGTGTCCGCCGCCGTCCGGCAGATCCAGGGTGACGCTGGACGAGACTTCGCCAGCTGCGGGCAGATAGGGGCCCGGTAGAAATGGATCGTTGCGCGCGTGCACGATCAATGTCGGCACGACGATATGGCGCAGATCGGGCTTGCTGCTGGCGCGCGTCCAGTAATCGTCGGTGTCCCGGAAGCCATGCAAAGGCGCCGTCACAACGTTGTCGAATTCGCGCAGCGTACGCGCATTTTGCACGATGTCGGCGGCGTAAAGGTCCGGAAAACGTTCCAGTTTCGCGAGGCTTTTGCTCCTGAGCGTGTGCAGGAAATGATAGCCGTACAGCCGGTTCAAGCCCATGCTGAGCCGGTCTCCGGCCGTCATCAGGTCCATCGGCGCCGAAACGGCCGCCGCCGCATCGATAATTGCGCTTGCCCCGGCCTGTTCGCGCCCGAGCCATTTCAGCAGCGCATTGCCGCCGAGCGATACGCCGGCCGCAAATAACGCCGTTGCGGGATTGAGTGCGCGCAGGCGCTGCAGTATCCAGGCGATCTCGTCGGTGTCTCCGGAGTGGTATGCGCGCGGCAACCGATTCGGTTCGCCGCTGCAGCCGCGGAAATGGATGACGACGCCGCGCCAGCGGCGGTGCGCGCAGGCACGCATCAGTGCGCTCGCATAGTGACTTCCCGATCCACCTTCGAGCCCGTGGAATAACGCAACCAAGGGCGCGTTATCGGTGCCTTCCTGCACCCAGTCCAGATCGATGAAGTCGCCGTCCGGCGTT
>JANMYN010000087.1:0-6052 GCA_031382195.1 Betaproteobacteria bacterium | reverse complement strand
CAGCAGCGGCACGGCGATCCATGGTGACCAGTGCCAGAGCTTGCGCATGAGCACGAAGGCCAGCACGGTGTCGATGGCCATGGTGCCGGTTACCGCGATGCCATACGCACCGGCAAGATTGCTCGATGAGCCGAAGCCGAGCACAAGGCCGATCACTGCTGCCAGCATCACCCAGTTGATCCAGGGCATGTAAATCTGTCCGATTGCGCTTTCGGACGTGTGCGTCACCTCAAGTCGCGGGCAGTAGCCGAGCTGGATCGCCTGCCGCGTCAACGAATACGTGCCGGAAATCACCGCTTGCGAAGCGATTACGGTGGCTACGGTGGCGAGCACCACGAGCGGGTATAGCGCCCATTCCGGCGCCATGTAATAAAAGGGATTTTCGATGGCGTCCTTGTTATGCAGGATTAATGCGCCCTGACCGAAATAATTCAGCAACAGGGCCGGCAGGACATAATAGGACCACGCCAGCCGGATCGGTTTGACGCCGAAATGCCCCATGTCCGCATACAAGGCCTCGGTACCGGTTATGGCAAGAACGACCGCTCCGAGTACCAGAAAGCCGCCGACAGAGTTGTCCGCAAAGAAGGCGAGGGCATAGACGGGAGAGAACGCGGCGAGAACGTGAGGGTATTTGACGATGTTGACGATGCCGAGTAACGCCAGCACCGCGAACCAGACCATGGTGATGGGGCCGAACAGCGCGCCGACCATTTCCGTGCCTTTTTGCTGAAACAGAAACAGCCCGATCAAGACCAGGATCGTGAGCGGAATAACGAACGGTTTCAGTGCCGGCGTCGCGACTTCCAGGCCTTCCACCGCCGACAGCACCGAGATCGCCGGTGTGATGACGCCGTCGCCGTAGAACAGGGCCGCACCGAACAGACCGAGCGACATCAGCAGCCAGCGGCCGCGCGTATCGTTTGTCGTGGCGCGTAACACGAGTGCCAGCAGGGCCATGATGCCGCCTTCCCCGCGATTGTCCGCGCGCATCATGAACACAACATATTTCAGGGTCACCACGATGATCAGCGACCAGGAGATCAGCGACAGTACGCCCAGTACGTTGTCGTGGTTGGCGGCAACGGGATGGCTGCCGTTAAACGCCTCGCGCATCGCGTACAGCGGGCTGGTGCCGATATCGCCGAAGACCACCCCGATTGCCGCGACGGTCAGCGGCAGAACACCCGGTTTCTCGTCCCCGTTACCGTTGGAGCTCATTTTTATTCTTTGTTCCTCAGGATCTGCGGATCGCCTTGCTGATCCGAACGATGCGTGCATCAACCATATCGGCGGCTGGTTCGGCGCTCCGGGTCAATGATGCAACGCGACTTCGCGTCGTGACAAGGCTGCGGCGACGGGTGTTCGGTTATCATCGTGAGATAGCGGGGCGAATCCGAAGGTTTGCCCCTGTTGTGGCGCAACATTCTATACCCGGAGCAAGCCGTGACCAAACTGGCCGTTCACACCGCGGATGCCCCGCAGGCAATTGGCACTTACTCGCAGGCGATATGCGCAGGGAGCACCGTTTATCTCTCCGGACAAATCGGGCTCGATCCCGCAACCATGCAGGTAGTGGAGGGCATCGATGGCCAGATCCACCGCGTGTTTCGCAACCTTCAGGCGGTCGCAGCGGCGGCCGGTGCGAATCTCGATGATGCCGTGAAATTCACGGTGTTTCTGACCGATCTCGCAAATTTCTCGCGGCTCAACGAGATCATGTCGCAATATATCAAGCAACCCTATCCGGCGCGCTCCGCAGTCGGCGTCTCCCAATTGCCCCGCGGCGCATTGGTCGAGATAGAGGCAATACTGGAAAAGGCGTAATAGGGTGTCCGCTGGATTCCGGGGATTCCAGAGGATACCGGTCTTCGACCATAACCGGCCTAAGAGGGTACTCGCGGCTAGAAGGGCACTCCAACGTGCGACGCGCGTAGGATATTCGCCTTCGTATTCGGACACAAAGGGCGGGGCGTGACGGGCGAGCCGAAAAACGGCAAACGCCGGCATAGCGCAGCCATGCGAACCCGTGAGCTGCCATTGGCGAGTTCCGGCGCCCAGGAATCAGGGACTAGAATCGCCAGGTCCGATCGCCGTTCGACTGTTCGCAATGCCGTCACCACCAAGCGACGTAGCAGCGATTCCTCCGATCGGGCCCGCTCTTCGTCTTCCGCAACGCATCCGTCTTTGTCGTTCGCCACACCTCAGGTGCAACAAAAGCTGGCGCACATCGGCATCCACAAGCTTTCGGATCTGCTCACCCACCTGCCGCTGCGCTACGAAGATGAAACCCGAATTGTCTCCATCCATGACGCGCTGTCCGGCGAAACCGTGCAAGTGGAAGGCACGGTTGTCGAGACCACAATCAAGTTCCGGCCGGGGCGCCAGCTCGTCTGCGAAGTCGACGACGGCAGCGGACGGCTGATGATGCGGTTTTTCAATTTCTATCCGAGCCAGAAGAACGCGCTGGCACCCGGTGCCAGGGTGCGGGTGATGGGCGAAATCCGGCAAGGTTTCTTCGGTGCCGAAATGGTTCATCCGCGTTTTCGCGTATTGCGCGCAGAGCTGCCATTGCCGCAGGCGCTCACGCCGGTGTATTCGACGACTGCGGGGCTGGGCCAGGATGTGCTGCGCAAGCTCGCCGCGCGTGCGCTTGCCGGCGCCGACCTGGCAGACGCCTTGCCGGAGCCCGTGCGCAAAAAACTGCGCCTCATGCCGCTCGATGAAGCGGTCAGACTGCTGCACAATCCGCCGCCCGACGTCGATGCGCAGGCGCTGCTCGACGGCTCCCACCCGGCATGGCGCCGCGTCAAGTTCGACGAATTGCTGGCGCAGCAGTTGTCGATGCGGTTGCATCATGAGCGGCGCAACCGGGTACGCGCCCATCCGCTGCTTCAACATTCGAGAATGTCCAAACAGCTGCTTGCGGCATTGTCGTTCAAACTTACCCGTTCGCAGACGCGCGTGCTTGCGGATATCCGCAGCGACCTCGCGCGGCCGCACCCGATGCAGCGGTTGCTGCAGGGCGATGTCGGCAGTGGCAAGACCATCGTTGCGGCGCTTGCGGCGTTGCAGGCAATCGAATCCGGATACCAGGCAGCCGTCATGGCGCCGACAGAAATCCTCGCTGAACAGCATTACCGCAAGTTCTCGACGTGGCTGGCGCCGCTAGGTGTCGAGGTTGTATGGCTTGCCGGCAGCCTGAAAAAAAGGGAACGGGAGAAAGCGCTTGCGGCAATCGCATCGGGAAAGGCAGCGCTCGCCGTCGGCACACACGCGTTGTTCCAGGACGCGGTCGCGTTCAGCAAGCTGGGCCTTGCGATTGTCGATGAACAGCATCGCTTCGGCGTGCACCAGCGCCTGGCACTGCGCCAGAAAGGCAGCCGCGCCGGCCATGCGGTGCAGCCGCATCAGTTGATGATGAGTGCCACGCCGATTCCGCGCACGCTGGCCATGAGTTATTACGCCGACCTTGACGTGTCGGTCATTGACGAGTTGCCACCCGGCAGGACGCCCGTATTGACCAAACTTCTGTCCGACACCCGCCGCGATGAGGTGATCCGGCGCGTTCGCGACGCGTGCGTGGCGGGGCGGCAGGCTTATTGGGTTTGTCCGCTGATCGAGGAGTCCGACACGGAAGTGCGGAGCAGGGACCCGCTCGCGGGATGGAACCGCGGAGGTGGCACGGCCGCGCGCTCCGGCGCGACGGAACTACACACCAGGGTTCGCGCGCGGCGCGAAGCGTTGCAGTTGCAGACCGCGATTGATACCTATCAGGGTTTGCTCGCCACGTTTCCGGAACTGAAGGTCGGGTTGATACACGGCAGATTGCCGAGTCAGGAGAAAGCCGGGGTCATGACCGCGTTTCAGGCCAACGCGATCCAGCTGCTGGTCGCCACCACGGTAATCGAGGTAGGCGTCGATGTGCCGAACGCCTCGCTGATGGTCATTGAACACGCCGAACGCATGGGGTTGTCGCAACTGCATCAGTTGCGCGGTCGCGTGGGACGCGGCAGCGAGAGTAGCGTGTGTATCCTGCTCTACCAGAATCCGCTGTCGCAGAATGCTCGCGAGCGCCTGCGCATCATTTTCCAGAACACCGACGGATTCGAAATTGCCCGGCACGACCTGCGGCTGCGTGGACCGGGAGAACTGCTGGGCGCGCGGCAAAGCGGCGTGCCGCTGCTGCGCTTCGCCGATCTGGAAAAGGACATCGACCTGCTGGAGGCGGCGCGTACGCTGGCGCCGCAACTTCTGCGCGAGCATCAGGCGAATGCCGAGTTGCATCTTGAACGCTGGCTCGGGGGTCGCCAGGATCTGCTCAAAGTGTAGGAGCGTATCCTGACTCCATGCGATCATACCGCCATTCTTGCAGCCTTGAACAAACGAGACTGATCACGAAATGAGATGACCTTCATCGAGCGCATCAACGCCTATGAAAAGTTGATCCGGCTGGACAAGCCGATCGGCATCCTGCTGCTGCTTTGGCCGACGTTATGGGCCTTGTGGCTCTCGTCGCGCGGCCATCCCGACTGGACCGTCGTACTGATTTTCGTTGTGGGCACCGTCCTCATGCGATCCGCGGGTTGCGCCATCAATGATTATGCCGACCGCAATTTCGATGCGGGCGTGGCGCGAACCCGGGAGCGCCCGCTGGCGACCGGCCAAATCAGGCCGATCGAGGCATTGATGGTGGCTCTAGTGCTGGTACTGGCATCGTTTGCGCTGGTCGTACAGCTGAACCCACTTACCATCAAGCTCTCGGTCATCGCCGTCGTCATTGCGGCGATTTATCCGTTCACCAAGCGGTTCTTTGCACTGCCGCAGGCCGTTCTCGGCCTGGCTTTCGGGTTCGGGATTCCGATGGCATTCGCTGCTCATATTAATCAGGTTCCGATGGCGGCCTGGGTGTTGCTCTGCGCAAACGTATTCTGGGCGGTAGCCTACGATACCGAGTACGCGATGGTCGACCGCGAAGACGATCGCAAGATCGGCATACGTACATCCGCGATAACATTCGACCGCCACGATGTTGCCGCCGTGCTCGGCTGCCATGCGCTTTTCCTCCTCATCATGATATGGATCGGCAGGTTGTTCCGACCCGGATGGCAGTTTTACCTCGGACTGGCTGTCGCGGCCGGCCTGGTCGCAGTCCAGTACCGGATGATCCGCAATCGCAATCCGGCGGATTGCTTTCGAGCGTTTCAGCATAACAACTGGATAGGGGCGGCCATCTTCGCCGGTATTTTCGCCAGCTTCTATTTTCAGAAGCATATTTGACCCGGCAAATCGCTGCCGCGGGCCGGCAATCAGCCAGTGACGGTGCACATTACTCCACGACAGGAAACTCATGGAACTGGGATTGAAAAATCGCACGGTGTTGATCACCGGAGGCAGCAAGGGAATTGGGCTTGCGTGCGCCCGTGCATTTGTCGACGAAGGCGCGAGGGTTGCCATCGCATCGCGCGACCGCGGCAATCTGGACAGGGCCGGCGCGCAGTTGGGCAACGTCGTGATGATCGATGCCGATCTCACCCATGCCGATCAGCCCAGCCGGATGGCGCGCGTGGCAGAAGCGGCGCTCGGATCAATAGACGTGCTGGTAAATTCAGCCGGTGCGGCCAATTCCGCGCTAATGCTCGCTTCGGGCGGTCTGGCCAGCGTTTATGGCAGATTCGGTGTGCGCATCAATGCGATCAATCCGAGTGCGACCATTACCAACCGCATCCGCGAAGCCCTCGAACTCGAAGCTAAAGCCAAGGCAATTTCCGTTGACCAAGTACTCGAACAGGGCCAGGCGCGCGTGCCTTTGGGCCGTTACGCGGATCCGGAGGAGATTGCCAGCGTCACGCTCTTCCTCGCCTCCGATCAGGCCCCCTATGTCACTGGGGCCGTGATTCCGATGGACGGTGGCGTCAATCCAATCATCTGAACGATCACGCGCATGCGCTACCACGATCTACGCGATTTCATCGTTCAACTGGAACAGCAGGGCGAGCTCAGGCGCATTGCCACAGAAGTGTCACCCTGTCTGGAAATGACGGAGATCTGC
>JANMYN010000058.1:0-5962 GCA_031382195.1 Betaproteobacteria bacterium | reverse complement strand
GGTAGTCTGCACGGTCACATCGCGTCGCGCCTCGTCCATGCACTCGTCGATCGTGCGCACACTGTGGCCTATTTCCAGGCCGATATCCCAGAGCATCCCCACCAGCGCTTCGACGCTTGCGCGGGCGCTGTCCTCGACTTCGTCGGGAAGCAGTATCAGAACGTCGACGTCCGAATAGGGATGGAGCAGTCCGCGACCGTAGCCGCCAACGGCGATCAATGCCACGTCGTCGGATTGCCCGGATTCGGTCCAGATCGCGCGCAGCGCTTCGTCCACCAGGGTGCATTGCCGTTGCAGGGCTTTCGTTGCATCAGGCTTGTCGCCAAATGCCGCTTTCAGCGCCGCCCGCCCCTGGGCCAGCGATTGACGCCAGTCGCTCACGTTTTCACCCAGCGCGCTAGTCCGTGCACCGCTCGGAGCAGTTGCGGACCGCATCTACGCGACGAACGGCGGTGGCGGCGGCGTGCCGGACGATACTGTCAGCACTTCGAATCCGTTGTCCGTTACCAGCACTGTATGCTCCCACTGCGCCGATAATGAATGATCCTTGGTGACCACAGTCCAGCCGTCCCCCAGCTGGCGAATTCCGGCCTTGCCGGCATTGATCATGGGCTCAACGGTGAAAACCATTCCGGACTGAAGCTTTATGCCGGTTCCTGCGCGGCCGTAGTGGAGCACCTGCGGTTCCTCGTGGAATTTTCTGCCGATGCCGTGCCCGCAGAACTCGCGCACGATCGAGAATCCGTTCTCTTCGGCGTGACGCTGGATGACCTCGCCGATGTCGCCGAGATAGCCCCCATGTTTGACCGCCTGAATGCCGCGCCACATGCATTCGTAGGTTATTTCCGCGAGCCGGCGAGCCTGAATGGAAGGTTCGCCGACATAGAACATGCGGCTCGTGTCACCGTGAAAGCCGTCCTTAATCACCGTAATATCGATATTGACGACGTCGCCCGGTTTGAGTTTCTTGGTGCCGGGAACGCCATGGCAGACGACATGATTGACCGAGGTACAGATGGATTTTGGATAGGGCTGGTAGCCGGGCGGCGCGTAGTTCAACGGGGCAGGTATGGTGTGCTGTACGCGGACCATGTAGTCGTGGCACAGCGCATCGAGTTCTTCCGTGGTGACGTTGGGTCGCACGTGCGGCGCGATGAAATCCAGCACCTCCGCCGCAAGACGGCCGGCGGTGCGCATTTTTTCGATTTCATCCGGAGTTTTGATTGTGACGGACATTGCTGAACCGGCCTCTCACGCGAGCCAATGATAACACCCGGGTGCACTCGCATGAGCCTTAGGCGATCAGGTGCAAGTAAGACCTGCGTCGTGGAATTTCAAGCCGGCGTGCCCGGCTCGAAGCAGGGAAGGCGAGGCGCGAACATGAGGAAGTTGGCTCCCCGACCTGGGCTCGAACCAGGGACCTGCGGATTAACAGTCCGTCGCTCTACCAACTGAGCTATCAGGGAACACGAAAGGCGCGTATCTTATCCATTCGCTCGAATATGGTCAATGCGTTCGCGTTCCTGTTTGTCCCATGATATCCCGTAGACACTTGTTCGTCGGCGCTGCTTTAATTTTCGTCGCGCTGCTGTTGCTGCCTTTCCTTATCCCTCTGAGCTACTTTGTTCCGGATATCGAGCGAATTGCCTCAGAGCAGTTGAAGGCTCCCGTCAAGATCGATTCGTTGAGTGTGTTTTTTCTGCCGCGTCCGCACTTGAGCGTCAGGGGCATTGTGGTCGGCAAGAAACCTTACCTGACAGTTGAGACCGTCTCCATAACGCCGCGATTGACTTCGCTGCTAAGCGACCAGAATGTCATCAGCAAGATCAGCTTGCGCGGCGTGGTCATTGGTCAGGCCCTGATCGCAAAGGCATCGGCATGGGCGGGCAGATCCGCGGGTGGTGGACCAGCAATAGTGCGCGTTGAACGCATTGAAATACGGGACGCTTTCGTCAACCTGAGCGAATTCAAGCTGCGGGAGATCGACTTGGATCTCGAACTAACGCCCCAGAGTGGTCTTGCGCGCGCCCTGGTGCGCGCCGACCGTGGCCACGTGAATGCGACCCTGGTGCCGAGCGGCAATGATTTCGCCGTGGAAATAGTGGCCCAGGACTGGAAACTGCCCGCTGGGCCGCCCTTGCTGATGTCGAGCCTTACGGCGTCGGGCACTCTCAATGCACAACAGGGGCTCGACCTTGCGACGATAGACGGCCGACTGTACGACGGCACGATCGCCGGCAAGCTCAACGTCGGTTGGGCGAAAGACTGGACCATTACCGGGAATCTCGATATTCGCAACGTGGAGATTCAACCCGTCGTGGCACTCTTGACGAAGGAAACGACGATCACCGGTCGGCTGACGGCCAACCCAATTGTCGATATGCGGGCGCCTTCCGCCGCGCAACTCAGTGACGCCGTTGATGTCGAATCGGATTTCAAAGTGGAGAAGGGCATCCTCTTCAAGGTCGATCTGAGCAACGCGCCGAAAGCGTTGTTGGACAAGGATGCGATCAAGGGCGGGCAGACGCGCTTCGACAACTTCTCCGGTCATCTCAGTGTCGACTCGGCAGGTTACTACCTGAGCAAGGTGGAAATTGCATCGGGCATTCTGACAGCTGATGCGGAAGTCTCGATCTCGTCGAAGCAGGAGCTCTCGGGTCAGATCGATGTCGCGCTCAAAGGTACTTCGGCATTGGTCAGCACCCCCCTCGTGTTATCTGGAACGGTGCAGAATCCGTTTGTGTATCCGTCCAAGATGGCTCTTGCCGGTGCGGCTGCCGGCACGGCGCTCCTCGGTCCCGGTCTGGGAACTGCCGTGGGAATGAAAGCGGCGCGCATGACCCAGAAACTCTTCGGGGGGAAGCCCAAAAACAAGAAGAAGGCAGACCTGGCAAAAGCGCAGGCAACGCTGCAGGCAAAGGATCAGGCGGCCGCCGAAGAGAAGAAGCGACCTTCGGCCGCGCACACCGGACGCTGAGCGCGATCAGCCGAATACCTTCGCAATTGCCGCGGTAACGTGATCGACATTGCGGGAATTGAGCGCCGCCACGCAAATTCGTCCGGTATCGATTGCGTAAACGGAAAATTCATTGCGCAGGCGTTCCACGGCTGTTTTCGAAAGCCCGGAATAGGAAAACATGCCGCGCTGCCTGGTCACGAACCCGAAGTCCGATTGCGGCAGGCGCATGCGTAGCTTTTCCACGAACTGACGGCGCATCTCACGGATGCGCTCTCGCATCTGTGCAAGTTCCTTTTCCCACAAAGCACGCAGCTCCGGATTGGTGAGCACGGTGGCAACGATCTGGCCGCCATGCGTGGGCGGGTTCGAATAGTTTGTGCGCACGGTTCGCTTCAGCTGGCTGAGCACGCGCGCCGCTTCTGCGCTGTCGCCAGCAACCACGCTCAGCGCGCCGACGCGCTCGCCGTAAAGTGAAAACGATTTCGAGAACGAGTTGGAGACGAGCACGGGGCATGCGGCCTGGGCAAAGCGGCGCACGACTTCCCCGTCGGGCTCAATGCCGTCATCGAATCCCTGGTAGGCGATATCGACGAAAGGCATGAGGCCCCCGGAAACGACAGCGTCGATCACCTCGGTCCATTGTGCGGCGGACAGGTCCACGCCGGTGGGGTTGTGGCAGCAGGCATGCAGTACGACGATGCTCCCGGCCGGAATTGCCTTGAGCGACTGGATCATGCCGCTGAAATTGATGCCGTGCGAGATGGCGTCGTAGTAGGGATAGGCGTTCACCATGAATCCCGCGTTCTCGAACAGCGCCCGGTGGTTTTCCCAGCTCGGATCCGAAATCCAGACCTGGGACTGTGGCAGCAGGCGCCGCAGGAAATCAGCGCCGATCTTGAGGCCGCCCGTCCCGCCGAGCGTCTGCACCGTGATCACCCGGTTTTCCTTCACGGCCGTGCTATCCGCACCGAAAACCAAATCCCTGACCGCGCGGTCATAGGCTGGCAGACCATCAATAGGCAGATAGCTGCGCGGCGCCCCCTTTTCGGCAAGCTGGATCTCTGCCTGGCGCACGCACTCGAGCAGCGGCACTTTGCCACTATCGTCGTAATAAATGCCTACTCCGAGGTTGACCTTGTTCGGATTCTGGTCCGCGTTGAAGGTCTCGGTGACGCCCAAGATTGGATCCTTCGGGGCCATTTGTGCCGAGGCAAGCAGCGAGGCAGGGTGGAGAGCATTCATCGTGATAACATCAAAAATTCTGAAGGGCGATATTGTACCGTGACAGTCACATTTCCCAATAGCCCGTTCCGTCTTCATCAGCCTTTCGAGCCGGCCGGCGATCAGCCCGAAGCCATTTCCGCCCTGATCGAGGGATTGAGCGACGGGTTGGCCTTCCAGACACTGCTCGGCGTAACGGGTTCCGGCAAGACGTACACGATGGCCAATGTGATCGCGCGCACCGGACGGCCCGCGATCATCATGGCGCCGAACAAGACACTCGCAGCCCAGCTCTACGGCGAAATGCGCGAATTCTTTCCGGAAAACGCCATTGAGTACTTCGTTTCCTACTACGACTATTACCAGCCGGAAGCGTACGTGCCATCGCGCGACCTTTTCATCGAGAAGGACTCGAGCATCAACGAACACATCGAGCAGATGCGGCTGTCGGCGACCAAATCTCTGCTCGAACGCGATGACGCGGTGATCGTGGCCACGGTCTCGGCGATCTACGGCATTGGTGATCCGGTCGACTACCACGGCATGATCCTGCACCTGCGCGAGAAGGAGCGCATGAGCCAGCGCGAGATCATCTCGCGGCTGACAGAAATGCAATACGACCGCAATGATATTGAATTTCGCCGTGGCGTTTTCCGTGTACGAGGCGACGTGATCGACGTGTTTCCCGCCGAGAGCTCCGAGGTCGCGCTGCGCATCACCCTGTTCGACGACGATGTCGAGACGCTGACACTGTTCGATCCGCTGACCGGCCATCTGATTCAAAAAGTGCCGCGTTATACAGTCTATCCGTCCAGCCATTACGTGACCCCGCGCAGCACCACGTTACGGGCAATTGAAGCAATCAAGGAAGAATTGCGCGGACGAATCGAATTTTTCCAGACCACCGGCAAGCTGGTGGAGGCGCAGCGCATAGAACAGCGCACGCGCTTCGACCTCGAGATGCTCAACGAACTGGGCTTCTGCAAGGGAGTCGAGAACTACTCGCGTCACCTTTCCGGCCGCAAGCCAGGCGAGCCCCCGCCCACGTTGCTGGATTACCTGCCGCTCAACGCGCTGATGATCATCGACGAAAGCCACGTCACCATTCCGCAGCTAGGCGGCATGTATCGGGGCGACCGTGCCAGGAAGGAAAACCTGGTGGACTACGGCTTCCGGCTGCCGAGCGCGCTGGACAACCGGCCATTGCGCTTCGACGAATTCGAGAGGATTACGCCACAGGCGATTTTTGTTTCCGCAACCCCGGCGGAGTATGAACGCGTGCACCAGGGGCAGATTGTCGAGCAGGTGGTAAGGCCGACCGGATTGATCGATCCGGAAATAGAAGTGAGGCCCGCCGCGACCCAGGTGGACGACTTGCTCTCGCAGATCAGCGAACGCGTCGGACGCGGCGAAAGAGTGCTGGTAACGACGCTGACCAAGCGCATGTCCGAGGACCTGACCGACTACCTTTCCGAACATGGTGTGAAAGTGCGTTATCTGCATTCGGACATCGAGACCGTGGAAAGGGTCGAGATCATCCGCGACTTGCGTCTGGGTGAGTTCGATGTCCTGGTGGGTATCAACCTGTTGCGAGAGGGTCTGGATATTCCTGAAGTTTCGCTGGTGGCGATTCTGGATGCGGACAAGGAAGGCTTCCTGCGATCCGAGCGCTCGTTGATCCAGACCATCGGTCGAGCCGCGCGACATTTAAATGGTGCTGCCATCATGTACGCGGATGTGATGACCAATTCGATGCGGCGAGCCATTGCGGAGACCGACCGC
>JANMYN010000868.1:0-4793 GCA_031382195.1 Betaproteobacteria bacterium | reverse complement strand
CACTGGTTCGATCCCAGTACCACCCACCATTTATTTCCTCTAGCTCGCTGATTCCATTTTTTTCCAGAGACAGGCGCCCTTGGCTGCCTTGTCGATGTCGTCAAGCTGGCAGGTATGCGCGGCCAGTTCGTCCGGTGTCGCGCGCACCACGATCAATTCCACATCCGCCGTCGAAAACGCGCTGTCCAGTACCGGTGACGAGGATTCGCCCATGTCCATCAGGAGACTCTCCTGACCGCGCGTCATGGAGAGATAGACTTCCGCCAGCAGGCGCGCATCCAGCAGTGCACCATGCAGCGAGCGTGCAGCATTGTCGATCTGATAGCGTTCGCACAATGCATCCAGTGAATTGCGCTTTCCGGGATGCAACCCCTTCGCCATTTTCAGCGTATCGGTCACCTGCGGACAGTAATGTCCGAGCGGTTGCAGTTCCAGCAATGCTAGCTCCTGATCCAGAAACGCCACATCGAACGGCGCGTTGTGAATGATCAGTTCCGCGCCCGCGATGAATTCAAGCATTTCATTCGCTACGTCACGAAATTTCGGCTTGTCGCCAAGAAATTCAAGCGTGATTCCATGCACCTCGATCGCGCCCGCGTCAATATCACGCTGCGGGTTTACGTACTGGTGGTAGTGCTTGTCGGTGAAGCGGCGGTTGACGATCTCCACTGCCGCGATTTCAATGATGCGGTGTCCCAGCGCGGGATCGAGGCCGGTGGTTTCCGTATCGAGGATGATCTGGCGCATTAAAATTCAGCCACGAGGTTCGAGGTAAAAGGTTCGAGTAACAACCTCATGCTTCGGCCTCACGCCGCACGCCTGCGCGAAGCGCTTCCGCAACGCCCTGATTCGCGAGCTCATCGGCTTTTTCGTTGCCGGGGTCCCCGGCGTGTCCCTTGACCCAAACCCACTCGATAGTGTGGCCACGCACCAATTCATCGAGCCGTTGCCATAGATCGAGGTTCTTCACGGGCTTCTTGTCCGCGGTGCGCCAGCCGCGTTTTTTCCAGTCGTGAATCCACAGCGAGATGCCGTTGTGAACGTACTTTGAATCCGTATGCAGGCGCACAGGGCAACTGCGCTTCAGCGAACTCAGTGCCTCAATTACCGCCATCATTTCCATGCGGTTGTTGGTGGTTTGCGCCTCGCCGCCGCAAAATTCCTTTTCGTGATCGCCCCACGTCATCCATACCCCCCAGCCTCCAGGTCCCGGATTGCCCTTGCACGCACCATCGGTATAGACATCGACAACGTCGCTCACTGCGGATCTCCGGCCGCGTGATTGGTTCGGGCCGCCATCGCATCGTCGCGCCCATTGGTTTTGTGGGGAACGGCAACCAGTGCCTTCTTCTTCATCTGGACGGCCTTCCATTGCGGCGTGATCAGGCGCATGCCCTGCACGCGTTTAATGCCGTGCAGATAGTAGACGCCGCCGGCAAAAGGCCACCAGCGATCGCCCGCTGCTTCCATGAAGCTCCAGCGCCGCGACCATTTTTCGCTGGCAAACGGAGGCGCATAATTGCACATGCGTCCGCCGGCCAATTCGAAGCCGAGCAATGCCATCCAGTCCTTGATCCTCGGCAGATTGATGAACTGCCCGCACCACGGGTAAACGCCTTCGCGTCGTGCGGCAAGCCGGCGTGCCCCCCACAGACTCCACGGGTTGAATCCTGCCAGAACGACGTGGCCCTCAGGCATCAGGATGCGCGATACCTCGCGCAACACCTGGTGCGGATTGCTGCTGAATTCCAGGGTGTGCGGCAGGACGACGAGATCGACCGAGGCGGTCTGCAACGGTAATGCACAGGGATCGGCACGCAGACCGACTGGACCGTCGCTTCCGGTCACGCAGCGAAACGGAATGCGGTTGGCGCGCAGGAACGGATATTCCGGAAGACCGAGCTGGATCGCATTGAAGCCGAACACATCGGCCATTTCATGGTCGAAGTAGCGCCGCTCGGTTTCAAGAAGACGCGCACCCAGCGGCGTGGAAAACCATTCGGAGAGGCTGACTGGCTCGACGTGGATTGACATTCAGTTTTGCAGAATTAAAGATACCGGCATGGAAATCACTAGCATGGTTCCGATCTGCGCATTCCAGGACAACTCCATCTGGCGCCTGCGTCGGGGCTCAACATCCGTCGTATTCGACCCCCGCGACGCGGATCCGGTGCTCGGGTATCGGTCGGACAAAGGCCAGCAGCTCGCCGCGACCCTGACTACCAATCATCACGGCAATAACGTCGGCGGCAACATTGCCTTGGCTTCGAAGTATAACGTACCGGTGTTCGGGCCCGCACGTGAGGACATTCCCTGAATCGGCAGGGGACTTGGGGTATTCGATGTTCGCGGTCACAACGCGGGGGGTATCACATATTTCAGCGCCGAGGCGCTGTCTCGCGGCAACACCTAAATTTTCCTGCAGCTGCCCGAGATTGTGCGAAAGCACGCCAATACGCTTGTGTATTGCGCCCAGGAATACACGCTCTCCAATCTGCGCTTCGCTTGTGCAGCCGACCTGGACAATCCCGCAACGGAGCGGCGTGGGGTATCTGCTCGGACGGCCCACGCGGACGGGTGACCAGCGCATGCCCAGACTATCGGGTCCAGTATGGCTGCGAGCCCGAGCTTGCGCAGCGGGGATTCCGGGGTAGGAACGTTGCGGGGTCGTTGCACAGGGCTCACCCTGAAAAGTACGGAGGAAGTTTTAGCGAGCCAGCGCAAACGGAAACTCAGGTTCCAGGAGAGCCTGTCGGAATTTTTCTGCCGAGCGGGTTCGCGGTCAGAAGTTTACCTTGACTCGGCCAATCGCTCTGTTAGCATACCAATAAATATCAATATCTTGCGTATAACAATGAAGAATTTACCTGCGATTCTAATCGGTGTTTTTGCCGTTCTCGCGTCATCGGCACTCTATGCCGATGAGTCGCCTTCATTGCCCTCGACATCACCCGACTCCAGGCCCGATTCCGTGTCTGCCGCGGCTCCGGAAAAAAGCAGCGACGTCAAACCGGAAGCCCCGGCCGAAACGCGCCCGGACGCGGCAATCCCAGCCACCAGTACACCGACCCCCGAGAGCCTGTGGAAGCGCGTTCGTAACGGATTCGGCCTGCCTGAAATCGACAGCCCGCTGGTGGCACGCCACGAGGCATGGTTCCTGAATCATCCCGATTACTTCCAGCGCATGATCGAACGCAGCCGTCTGTATCTCTATTTCATTGTCGAGGAAATCGACAAGCGCAAAATGCCCATGGAGGTGGCTCTGCTGCCGATGATCGAAAGCGCATATAACCCGGTCGCCTTCTCGCGCGCACGCGCGGTGGGCATATGGCAGTTCATGCCCTCGACCGGCAGACGCTACGGGCTGCAGCAGAACTGGTGGTATGACGGTCGCCGCGATGTGCTTGCCGCCACCGGCGCCGCGCTGGATTACCTGGAGAAGTTGCACGAGGAATTCGATGACTGGCAACTCGCGCTCGCCGCCTACAACTGGGGTGAAAACGGCGTAGCGCGGGCCATTACCCACAACCGCGCCAAGCGCAAGCCGACGGGGTACGAAAACCTGAAAATGCCGCGCGAAACGCGCAACTACCTGCCGAAGCTCCAGGCGGTCAGAAACATCATCACCAATCCCGGACTGCTGAGCGTTCCGCTCGAGGACATACCCGATCAGCCGTATTTCACTGCCGTATCGACGCCGGAACACATCGACCTGCAGGTAGCCGCGCAACTCGCGGAAATGTCGATCGATGAGTTCCGCTCCCTCAATCCAGGGCACACTCGTCCAGTCATTATGTCGAACGGTTCGCGCACAGTGCTGCTGCCGATCGAAAAGGCGGGCATCTTCTCCGCGAATCTGAAGGATTACGACCAGCCGCTGGTGTCCTGGCAGACGTATACACTGAAGAAAAACGAAAGTCCGGATTCAGTCGCCGCCAAATTCGGCATCACGCTGGCACGACTACGCGAGATCAATGGCCTCAATCGCCACGTTGCCGTGCGGCCCGGCCGATCCTTGCTGGTACCGATGAACGACGATGCGGATGCGACGAATCTGGATGAAACCTGGAACAATCCGGAATTCCAGGTGCCCGACGACCTATACGCAAGCCGGGAAGTCTACCGCGTGAAAAACGGTGACAGCCTGTACATGATCGCACTGAAACACCGCGTCACGGTGGCCGCCCTGAAGGAGTGGAATCATCTGTCAGGCAACAACTTGCGCATAGGCCAGCGCCTGACTATCTACCGCAATCCGCGCATTTCCCGCCACTGAACCGGCCCGCCGGTTCATGACCGGCGGAGGAATCAATCAAACCGCCTCACTGGGGATACGCGTTTCTCGATTATCCGGGACGCTTACTCTGGGCACCGCCGACAGCAACGCCTTCGTATAAGCGTGCTGCGGATTGCGCAAGACTTCATCCGCTCTGCCCTGCTCGACGATTTTTCCGAGATACATAACCGCCACCTCATCGGCCAGAAACTCGACGGCCGACATGTTGTGCGTGATGAACAGGTAAGCAATGCAGAGCCGGCTCTGCAGATCGCGCAGCAGGTTGAGGATCTGCGCCTGCACCGATACATCCAGCGCACTGGTCGGTTCGTCGCATACGATCAGCCTCGGTTCGACCGCCAGCGCGCGCGCGATCGCGATGCGCTGCCGCTGCCCCCCCGAGAATTCGTGCGGATAGCGGTATTTCATTTCCACGCCCAGGCCCACCTGCGCCAGGATATCGTCCACACGGTGCGCACGTGACTGCCTGTCGCCACCGACTCCGAGCGCGACCATC
>JANMYN010000826.1:0-2637 GCA_031382195.1 Betaproteobacteria bacterium | reverse complement strand
GCTGCAACCCGACCAGCGCCTTGCGTACCTCGGGGTTGGGCTGCATCTGGATGTCCGGCTTGGCCTGGGCCATCTGCAGCAGCACCGGCCAGATGCGCTTGACCAGGCGCCGCGTCAGCCAGAACTGGATTTCGGCCTTTTTGTCGAAGAACACGCGCACCATCAGGCGGTCTTCTTCGGCGTGGAACTCCACGGTGATGCGTTCGAGGTTCATGAGGTGCAATATTACGCGTAACCCGTACGGGGAAGAAGAACTGTCAAGCCGCCCCCGACGCTCCCGCAATTTGATGAAACCCGAATCCAAGACGAAGGCCGCAGCAACAGCCGATCTAGCCAAAGGCCGGCATGATCGTGCCATCTATTGGCATGTTTCGAGGCCTGACCTTACAAGGCGCCGGAGAAGGCCCGGTGCAACGGCGAGTCCTTCAACTCCTGGGATTCTTAACCGCGAAGCCCAATGCCCCTGTGTCATTGTCCCTGACGTCCAGGCTCCAGCTCTTCCGCGAGTCAGCGAATGTCTCTTGCAATTTCACGAACCCGGTCAGGTCGTCGTTGAGGGGGTTGGCCGCTACGGGATATCCGATAAGAAATCCAATATGCCAAGCCTGACACCGCTGCCACCGTCCTGGACGCTCACCTCCGCATTCAGACCACTTCGAGGAAAATCACGGGCTCTTCGACGTGGCCTCGCGGACAATTGCGCTGATCGTCTCGTCCAGGTGCCGCACCAGGATGCGCAGCGTCTCGTTTTCGGCGGACTCCAGCAACGCGCCGGGCCGCAGATAGCTGACAACGGTGTTGCCGGAGGCATTCTCGAAGGCATACAGGCGCACGGGCAGCACGACACCCGACCCCGCATCGGCCTCCAGCAGGCGGCGGGCCCATTCGCGTCGCATCACCTCGAAGACGACGGCATGCGGCGAAGCATCCTTCTTCTTGCCCAGGATCTCGTCGTACTTCATGGCCGATACTACGGTGAGCCCGTGTCCGCCGATACTCCATTGAAGCCGCTCAACGGTTTCGTCGAACGATCGCCCCGAAACCACATCGATCCTGTCCTGTGCCAGCGCCGGCGCGATGATTGCCGCGCCGGCGAGCAAAGCCAAACAATTGACGAAACGGCGAAACTCTATAACCACGCTGGCTATCAGTGATTCGGCAGGGCGAAAGTGTGAATATTGTTTCCTCTGCCGTAGTTCCAGAGCACTCCTCCCGCAGCAACTGCGATGAACTGTCTGCCCTTGATGGAATACGTCACGCATGGAGCCACGATTGGCGCGTCGCCCGGGATTCTGTACCGGAAGAGGCGCTCTCCCGTTCTCGCGTCAAACGCTGACAGATAGCTTCGCACGTTAAAGGGATTGTCCGGATCGTCGTCCGACTCTCCGAGAAAAACCAGGTTGCCAGCCGTCGCACAGGTGCCTCCATATGCCGGGTACTGCGTCTTCACCTGCCAACGGATTTTCCCGGTTGAAACATCCATCGCGGTCAAAGTCCCGCTCGCCGCCAGTTGATCTTCTTTTGTAAAACTGAACCAGCCACCGAAATTGCCTTTGTTTCCCGTCGGGGCAGGCGCAGGGACCCCAGTGAAGCGAACCGGCAGCACGTTGCCCCCGATGAACGCGAGGTTCAGGTTCTGATTGAAGGATGTTGGGGTCCAGTCGGCACCACCGAAGTTGCCGGGCTCGACCCGTGCGTTGTTCACGGGAACACTGGGAAAGATCCCCAATTCAACCAAGTTCGGAAACAAGTAAGGTCCACTCGCACCTGGGGTCGGTGGGCTGGGCGGTGTAAAGATGGGATTGATGTACTCTCCGGTTGGAAGCGTCCGGTCCCCCTGGGGAACAAACGCATCGGATTCACAGTACGGCTGGGTTCGCGAAAGGATTTCGGGTGTGCCATCGAGTGCGACCATGGTCGTGGCCACCGGCACTGAACGCTCCGGACAAGGAATGATTGGAATGCCCGTTCTGCGGTCCAATACATAAAACCAGCCGGTCTTGCCTGCGGCCCCGACAGCCCTCACCTTCTTCCCATTCTTCGTCATGTCGAACAGGACCGGCGAGCTCGCCTGATCGTAGTCCCAGACATCGTGATGCACCATCTGGTAATGCCAGACTCTGCTGCCATCGCGAACGTCGAGTGCAACGACTGATGATGAAAACAGACTGTCACCAGCCCGGTGGGTACCATCAAGATCGCTGCCTGCATTTCCAGTTCCGAAGATGACCAGGCCCATTTCCGGATCGTAGGCAGGGGGCATCCAGGGTGCCGCGCCTCCTCGAGAGAATGGATTCGCAAACGGCCCGCTGGTAATCGTCGGCCAGGTTTCCGAACCGAAGTCTCCCGGCGCGGGAACAGTAAAGAAACGCCAGACCAACTCGCCGGTGTTTGCGTCATAGGCGCTGAAATATCCGCGAACCTCGTTCTCGGAGCCGGAAATGCCAATCAGAATTAGATCGCGCCCGGTCGCTGGCCCACCGCGCGGCACCTTGTTTCGGGGAACGAAGATGGGTGGCGCAGTGAGGCTCTGTCCTGCAAATATGCTACCGACACTGACGCTTCCGCCCGCGCCAAACGAGCGGACAGGAGCTCCGGTCTCTGCATCGAGTGCCCACAGCTTCGCGTCAAGCATAG
>JANMYN010000801.1:0-3386 GCA_031382195.1 Betaproteobacteria bacterium | reverse complement strand
GGATACGAGGCGAAGGCGCCGAAAATGGAGCGCGCGCTGTCAGGCTGGCGTGTGGGGCAGAATGTGGTGCATGGGAAATTCGGCTCCGGCGTCATTGTCAATGCGGAGGGCCGGGGCGCCGACGCGCGCGTTCAGGTCAATTTCCGTGACGTTGGCATGAAGTGGCTGGCTCTCGAGTACGCCAAGCTCGAACCCGCCTGAAAAAATGCGTCACGCGGATGTCCGTTCGGGCTTCGCCGCGGTCGCAAAAACATTCCGGTAACTGGTGTATATCGTCAGCACCATGACCGGAATCCACACGATCAGACCGAGACCGAACGGAATCGATGCGACGATCAGAAGCAGCAAGCTGACGACACCGTACACCAGGAAGGCCTGCATGTTGCGCAGGCAGGCGCGCACGCTTTCGCCCAAGGCGGCAAAACCGGGCTGGTTGTCGAGAATGACAAGTGCTGGAGAAAACCAGGTTGCCATCGCCAGCGGGACGAAAAGTGCTGTCCCCGCGAGCAGCGCCGTCAGGATGCGGGACGCGACTTCGGGGGTAATGCTGGCCGGGTCGATTCCTTCGACACCGACTTTGAGTGCCTGCTGGAATTCCGGCCCGCCGAGCGTCATCATTACGCCGGAAATGACGACCTGGCCGACAAGATAGACCCCGCCGACGGTGATCAGGTGCGACGTGTTCTGGCGAAAGCCGCGGAACAGTTGCGCAATCTCGATGTCCTGTCCGGACTCGATGTCTTTCGCAGCGGTCATGATGCCGCCAAGCAGTAGCGGGGTGAGCAGATAAAGCAGATAGGGACCGATCACCGGCAGCATACTCAGAGTCACGCCGATCAGCATCAATACCAGGTGCAGGACGATCCAGATCAGCGGGTTTTTCTTGAACAGACCGAAGGCCGCCACGATCCACTGCCAGCCATTACCGCCGGCGACGCTTTGTATGTTCATCGATGGTTGTTTCATGGTCCGCCAGTCAGGGCCCGCCGGCGCGGTGATTGAAAAGAATCCGGCGAAAACGCTCCGGGTCGTGCTTGTGGGTGAGTTCCCCGGGACGCGGAAGATGGAAATCATACAGCCTCGAGACCCAGAAGCGCAGAGCGCCCGCGCGCAACATCCACGGCCAGGCGGCGTGTTCCTGGTCGGTAAAGGGTCGCACCGACATGTACGCCTTCAACAGGGCATCGGCGCGAACCCGATCGAGGCTGGAATCGGCGCCGACGCACCAGTCGTTCACGGTTATAGCCACGTCGTAGACGAAACAATCTACGCAGGCGAAATAGAAGTCTATTAAACCGCCGACCCGGCGACCGTCGAACAACACATTGTCACGGAACAAGTCGGCATGCACCACACCGCGCGGCAAGCCTTCGCGACTCTGTTTCGCCTGGAAGGGGATCTCGGATTTGAGCAGCTCCGCGTCTTCGGGCTTGAGGAACGGATAGATTTCCGGCGCACAGGCATTCCACCAGCCGGCGCCGCGAAGATTGTCCAGATGTCCGGGAAAAGTCCGCCCGGCAAGATGCATCTCGGCCAGGACTTCGCCCACGCGCGCGCAATGCTCCGAAGTCGGCTCCGTCACGGGGTGGCCTTCCCGACAGGTGACAATTGCAGCCGGCTTGCCGTTGAGTTCGCCGAGCAATTCGTTCTGCAGGTTCGCGATGGGCTTCGGGCAGGGCAGGCCGTGACTCGACAGATGCGCCATCAGATTCAGGTAGAAGGGCAGTTCCTTGCGCGTAAGTTTCTCGAACAAGGTCAGCACATAACGGCCGTGCGTGGTGGTGACAAAATAGTTGGTGTTCTCTATGCCGGAGAGAATGCCTTCCAGCGCGGTCGGCGCGCCGATCGAGTAATTCCTGAGCCAGGCCGCAAGCTGCTCGGGCATGACGGTCGTGAATACGGACATCGGACGCGATCAGAGATTCAGTTGTGCTTCTCGTTCGGCGCCAGTCGGCTCGAAGCCGCGTTTCTCGTAGTGATCGAATATGGCCGAGACCACTTTTTCGGGCTCGTCGATCAGCTGGATCAGGTCCATGTCGCCCGCGTCGATCATGCCTTCGCTGATCATCCGATCACGGATCCAGTCGATCAGACCCCGCCAGTACGCGGATTGCATGAGGATGATGGGGAAGCGGCGAATCTTGCCGGTCTGCACCAGGGTCAGCGCTTCCATCAGTTCGTCCATGGTGCCGAAGCCGCCCGGTACCACCACGTAGGCGCACGCGAACTTGACGAACATGACCTTGCGCACAAAAAATCGGGTGAAGGTCTGGCTGACGTCCTGATACTGATTGGTGGATTGCTCGTGCGGCAGCTGAATGTTCAGTCCTACCGATGGCGACCGGCCCGCGAATGCGCCTTTGTTTGCCGCTTCCATTGCGCCGGGTCCGCCGCCGGAGATAACACTGAATCCGGCATCAGACAATCTTCTCGCCACCTCTTCGGTCAGCTGATAGTAGGGATGCCCGCGCACGACTCTCGCGCTGCCGAAAATGCTGACCGCGGGCCGGATGTGAGCCAGGCGCTCGGTGGCCTCGACAAACTCTGACATAATTCCGAATACCCGCCAGGATTCCCGCGCCGACCATGCCTTCTCGACTAACTCGGGGGCGAGCGGAACCGGGACCTTCTGTTTTTCGCTCATATTGGATTTTCGGCGCTGATCGTCAATGAAAACGCTAGTGCTGGTGGATGGTTCTTCCTACCTTTATCGCGCATTCCATGCGCTTCCCGACCTGCGCAATCGGCACGGCATGCCGACCGGCGCTGTCAAGGGCGTACTCAGCATGTTGCAGAAGCTGCGCAAGGATACGTCGGCTGATTATATAGCTTGCGTATTCGACGCAAAAGGAAAGACCTTCCGCGACGACTGGTATCCGCAATACAAGGCCAATCGGCCGCCGATGCCGGAGGATCTGGTGCAACAGATCGAACCGCTGCACGAGAGCATCCGCGCCATGGGCTGGCCGCTGGTTATGATCGAGGGCGTGGAGGCGGATGATGTCATAGGTACTTTGGCCAGGCAGGCCGAGGCGCAGGGCGTGCAGACCATCATCTCCACCGGCGACAAGGATATTACCCAGCTCGTCAATCCGATGGTGAGACTGGTGAACACCATGTCAAACGAAAACCTCGATGAAAAAGGCGTGGAGGAAAAGTTCGGCGTCAAGCCGGGGCAAATAGTGGACTACCTGACCTTGATCGGCGATGCGGTGGACAACGTCCCCGGCGTCGATAAAGTCGGGCCGAAGACCGCAGTGAAATGGCTGCTGCAGTACGGCACCCTGGACGAAGTGGTCGCGCATGCCGCCGAAATAACCGGCGTGGTTGGCGAAAACCTGCGCAAGGCGCTGCCGTGGCTGCCCACCGCCAGGAAACTATTGAGC
>JANMYN010000774.1:0-4748 GCA_031382195.1 Betaproteobacteria bacterium | reverse complement strand
ACTGGACTCGCCGAAGCTCTCGGCATCCGCAAACGATGGCAGGAGAATATCCGGCGTCACGCCGCGCAACTGTGTGGTATCGCCGTTGATACGAAAAAATTGTGCGACAGTCAGCTTCAATTCACCGAATTGCGGCTTGCTGTTTTTGGCGACGTGATCGAGGTCGATCACGGTTTGCACAGTACCTTTGCCAAAACTCTGCTCACCGATGATCAGGCCGCGGCCATAATCCTGAATGGCGGCGGCAAAAATCTCCGATGCAGAAGCCGAACCGCGGTTGATCAGAACGGCCAGGGGGCCATCCCAGGCAACACCGGCTTGGGTATCGCTCTCCACGGAGATCTGACCTTTTGCGTTGCGCTGTTGCACCACTGGCCCCTGGTCAATAAACAGACCGGTCAAGTCAACCGCTTCCGCCAGGGAACCGCCGCCGTTGTTGCGTAAGTCGATCAATACGCTGTCGACCTTTTCTCTTGTCAGCCCGTCCAGCAGGCGGGCCACATCACGGGTCGCGCTCTTGAAATCCTCGGCGCCTTTTTGCCTGGCTGCGAAATCCTCATAGAAGGAAGGCAGGGTTATAACACCGATGCGACGAGTGACCGTCCCGTCAACGATGGAATGGACGGATGCTTTGGCCGCCTGCTGCTCCAGGTTGATCGTTTTCCGAACGAGAGAAACCAGTTTGTGTTTGCCGTCGGGGCCCGCGTCCACCGGGAGCACATCGAGCACGACCACTGTGTCTGCCGGGCCCCTGATCAGTGCAACGGTGTCGTCGAGGCGCCAACCGATGACATCTATCATCACGCCGGCTTCCCCTTGAGCAATTCCTAGGATGCGGTCTCCAGGCTTCAGTTGGCCCGAAAGGCTGGCCGGGCCCCCGGGCACCAGTTCTCGTATCATGGCATGTTCATCCACCTCCGCGAGCACTGCACCTATTCCCACCAGGGATAGTCTCATCGAAATGTTGAATTCCTCCGCTGACCGCGGGGCCATATAGTTGGTGTGGGGGTCGATAGCCATGGTGTACGCGTTCATGTACGTTTGAAAGGCATCGGCGCTCTTCACCCGGCCAATGCGCTTCAGGTAATTGTCATATCGCTTGTCGAGTATTTCGAAGCTACTCTTGTCGTCCTTCCCCGCAAGCTTGAGTCGTAGCCAGTCGCTCTTGACCCGCTTGCGCCACAACTCACGCATTTCCGATTCGGTTTCCGGCCAGGCTTCCTTTTCCCGTAGGAATTGGTAGCTTTCATTCTGCTGAAAATCGAACCCATTTTTGAGCAGAGAGCGCGCGTACGCGAAGCGCTCGGCCGAGCGCCGCTCGAACAGGTTGAAAATGGCGAACGGAGCGCTAAGGTCTTCCTTAAGGATCGCTTCACCGAGCCTGGTTCGATCGGCGGACAATTGGCTAATGTCGGCCTGAACAAAAAAGAGCTTCTCGGGATCGAGCGATTTCAAATACTGGTCGAAAATCTTCTTCGATAAAGCGCTGTCGACTGGCATCGCCTTGTAGTGATAACGGGCCAGCAGTTCTGCGGCCAAGTGTGCCGCATGGGTTTCTTCCGGTCCTGGCTTTAACTCTGGAGGATAGATTCCCCCGTCGAGGGTTGCGCCTTGTACGGCGGTCGATAAAGCAAAGAGTAGCCAAAGCAGTGTCCGTTTCATTCGTGCTCCATCTCGCTGCCTCATAGGCGTGGCAGTTTGGGTGTGAAGTGCAGGTCTCGAATTTGCGACAACCGATTTGGACATTGCTACGAGGCTTTTGTTGCATGAACAAAGCAAATTACAAGTCTTCCGATTTGGGACAGCAACGCGTCGTCTCAACAGATCGTGCTGGCGCGGCGTCGATCTGCTAGACGCGGTAATGCCTCCTCGCGCGCGTCTCGGCGCGCTGTGCGGCCTCCTTGGGCGTTTGCTGCCCGGTGCAGGCTTCCGCAAACATGTCGACCACGACGAAGTCTGCCATGGTTGCTGCTGAAGCCTGGCCGAGCTTCCCCGCATAGCCATTATGCCGCATCGTCTTGATCACATCCCGAAAGAACATGTGTTGGGGATCCGCCGTCCAGATGGGATTGGATTCGTAGGCGCGCAGCGGATGAGAAACGAAGCCGATGCAAGCTGCCTGCCAAGGCTCGTACTGTTCCCTCTCCATCATGAAGCGCAGATACTCCTTGGCGGCATTGGGATATTTCGAGTACTTGAAGATGAACGCCGGGAACATCAGGCCTCCGTTCGCGCGTTTGCCGATCGGGCCGATTGGATAGAAGGCGTGCTGGATGTCCGCCGCGATCGCGTTCATGTTCGCATCGGTGGAGGTCTTCGCGGCGTAGTAGATCGAGATCCCGTTGAGGGTCAGACTGATCTCCCCGGCTAAAAAGGCCTTGTTGTTGCTCGGATCGAGCCAAGATAGAGTCCCGGGCGCGAAGGTTTGGTACAGCTCTTTGGCGTACTCGAGCGCCGCGATCGTCTCCTTCGAATTGATGGCGACGCGGTTGTTCTCATCGGCCAGCTTGCCACCGAATCCCCACATCACCCAGTGGGTCCAGCCGTTCGCGTCGCCAGTCGCGTGCCCGAGCGCCAGACCCGGCGGCTTGCTGCGCGCCTTGAGCGCCTGGCACAGTTTCAGGAACCCCGGGAAGTCCTGCGGGAAGGTGTCGAACCCGGCCGCGGTCATCATGCTCTTGCGGTAGACCAGGGCGCCGCCCGCCGCTCCCGTCGGAAGCGCGAACCATCTTCCCTGGTACATCCCAAAGTCGCGGGACGCGTCATACCAGCCGCCATACTTCTGTCCCAGATACTCGGCGAGATCGGTGAGATCGAGCAGTTGGCTCGGGTACTGGAAGTGGTCTTCATTGGTGGCAATGATGATGTCCGGTCCCGCACCCACGTTCGCCGCAACCGCCGCTTTGGGCCGTACTTCCTCGAAGTTCTCGCTGTCCACCCGTACCTCGACACCTGTCAGCTCGGTGAAGCGGCGCGTGTTGGCCATAAACTGGTCTTCGTCGCCTTGGACGAGCCGCTTCCAGCGCAGTAGCCGCAGACTTGCGCCTTTCTCGGGCTCCCACTTCGATACCGCCGACTGCGCTGGGCCGGATCGCAGGAACTGTCCGGCCACGCCGAGCGCCGTTGCCGACTGCAGGAAACGACGTCTGTTGTAGGTTGTCATAGGTCTGCTCCTCAGTGAACGCCGCCGATCGGACGGATCAACACGCTGTGCGCGCGCTGATCGGCCGGATCGCCGGCCTTGTTACCAGGGCATTTTCCGGCCGCTATGTTTTCGGCCGATCTCCGCCGCCTCACGCCCCTGCGGGCCGGCGCCGATCATCACGCCCGCATCGAGCCGGCTCGTCACGTTCTGCGGCGTCACCTGCTCGAGAAAAGCGAGCCCGGCGCTCTTGCACGCGGCCATGACGCCGGCGCGCGCAACCTGCATCTGCGCCGGGTAGGGTTCATCGTGCTGATCGGGGTAGCCCATCGACATGCCCATGTCCCCGGGACCCCATTCGGCAAAGGCGAGCCCCGGGACGCTCGTCGTCTGTTCGACACGGCCCAGCGCCCGCGTGTTCTCGACCTTGATCCCGAGCAGCAGCTCGCCCTGCGGGTTGAGCGGCCAGGGGTCGGCGCGAGCGAAGTAGTCGGCGGCCGGGATTCCCCAGATCTCCGCCGCGCGGGTCTGGCCACCGTGTCCACGTCGCCCGGCGCCGAGATCGGCGCCCACACCCGGGTTGAAAGCGTAGCGCGCCGCCTCGACAAAGCTGCGCACCGCTTCCGGCGTCTCTGCGTGACACAGCAGCAAGCCGTGGACGCCGGCGCCGAGCGCGTGCTTGATCATCCAGCTGTTGGCGCGCACCGCAGCGGCATCGATCCCGTCCATGGGCAAGGTCACGATCACCGCAGGCATGCGGTGTCCGCTCCGCGTCGGCCCGCCGTCGACGAGGCCGCGCATGAATTGGGTAAGCGCGCGCACGTCGAAGGCGCTGTGCTCCATGTCGTAGGTGATGTAATCGGCCCAGGTCTGCGCCAGCGCGCGGCCGCCGTCGTAGCCGCCGGCGCTCTCGGCATCGACAAACTCGAAGTACACCGGCTGGCGGCTCGCCAGCAGCTCGACCACTTTGTTGACTCGCATCGCGCTCACCTGGCCACGCGCCTCTAGCGATGTCGTGCGGCCGACAGCTCGCGTACGCACACCTCCCACGACCGGGCCGGTGCGCGCGGCGGAACGACGTGACGCACGTCCGGATTGATCAGCGACATCGGCCACATCCCGGTAGCGATGCGCACCGCCTCTTCGCCGAGCTGGGTCTGGGCGCGCTCCCAGGCAACCTCGGAGTAGCTGGCGTAGTGGTTGGTCACGGAAACGTTGTCCATCTTCAGCAGCGGATTGGCCGGATCGACCGGCTCCTTCTCGAACACGTCCAGCCCGGCGCCGGCGATGCGGCGCTGCTGCAGCGCCTCGATCAGCGCAGTTTCGTCGACGACGCCGCCGCGCGAACAATTGATCAGGTAGGCGCTGGGCTTCATGACGGCGAACTGTGCGCGGCTGATGAGATAGCGCGTCTCGGCGTTGAGATAAACGTGCACGCTGAGGTAGTCGGCGCGCCGGCACAGGTTCTCCAGCGACTCCATCATCTCGACGCCGGATTCCAGCGCATCCCAGGAGGCGACGTACGGATCGAAGGCGATGACGTCGAGGCCGAAGGCCCTGGCCTTGCGCGCCACCGCGCGCCCGATGTCGCCCAGGCCGACGATGC
>JANMYN010000757.1:0-2920 GCA_031382195.1 Betaproteobacteria bacterium | reverse complement strand
CTAATCGTGTCCATCACGAGATGGAAGCGGTCCAGGTCATTGAGCACCGTCATGTCGAAGGGCGTCGTGATGGTGCCCTCTTCCTTGTAGCCACGGACGTGAATGTTTTCGTGATTGGTGCGCCGGTAGGTGAGCCGGTGGATCAACGTGGGGTAGCCATGGAAGGCGAAGATGACCGGTTTGTCCTTGGTGAAGAGCTCGTCGAAGTCCGTGTCGCTCAACCCGTGCGGGTGCTCGGTGTGCGGCTGCAGCCTCATGAGATCGATGACGTTCACCACCCGGATCTTCAGCTCGGGCAAATGCTCGCGCATGATCGACACGGCGGCGAGCGTCTCCAGCGTGGGCACGTCGCCGCAGCAGGCCATGACCACGTCGGGCGCAACCGCCTGGTCGTTGCTGGCCCATTGCCAGATGCCGATGCCCTGGGTGCAGTGCTTGACCGCCGCGTCCATTGTCAGCCACTGCGGCGCCGGGTGCTTGCCCGCGACCACGACGTTGACGTAATGGCGGCTGCGCAGGCAGTGGTCCATCACCGAGAGCAGGCAGTTTGCATCCGGCGGAAAGTAAACGCGCACGACCTCGGCCTTCTTGTTGACGACGTGATCGATGAAACCGGGGTCCTGGTGGGTGAAGCCGTTGTGGTCCTGGCGCCAGACGTGCGAGGCCAGCAGGTAGTTCAACGAAGCGATCTTGCGCCGCCACGGCAGGTGCGAAGTGATCTTCAGCCACTTGGCGTGCTGGTTGAACATCGAATCGATGATGTGAATGAAGGCCTCGTAGCAGTTGAACAGGCCATGGCGGCCGGTGAGCAGGTAGCCCTCGAGCCAGCCCTGGCACTGGTGTTCGCTGAGCATCGAATCGAGCACGCGCCCGCTGGGCGCGAGAAATTCATCGTTCGGCCTGGTCGCGGCGTCCCACTGGCGGCTGGTCGCTTCAAACAGGGCCCCCAGGCCATTGGAGATCGTCTCGTCAGGGCCAAACACCCGGAAATTGCGCTGCCCGCTGTTGAGCTTCACCACATCGCGCAGGAAAGGCCCGAGCACACGCGTGTCGCCGATGCCGTGTATCCCCGGCGTGGGAATATCGATCGCGTAGTCGCGAAAATCCGGCATGCGCAGATCGCGCAGCAGCATGCCGCCGTTGGCGTGGGGATTCGCCCCCATGCGTCGCGTGCCCGTGGGCGCGAGTTCCGCCAGTTCCGGTTTCAGGCGGCCCCGGTCATCGAAGAGCTCCTGCGGCCGGTAGCTCCTCAGCCAGTCTTCCAATTGCTTCAGGTGCTCGGGATGAGCGGCCGGATGGAGCGGCACCTGATGGGATCGGAACGTAGCTTCGACCTGCAAACCGTTGACCACCTTCGGCCCGGTCCAGCCCTTGGGTGAATCGAGAATGATCATCGGCCAGCGCGCACGCGTGGCGTTGCCGCTGGCGCGGGCGTATTGCTGAATTTGTTTGATCTCCGCCACCGCCGTGTCGAGCGCTGCAGCCATGGCCTGGTGCATCAGTTCGGGTTCGTGACCCTCGATGAAGTACGGCGTCCACCCGTAGCCACGGAACAACTGATCCAGTTCCTCGCGGGTAATGCGCGCCAGCAAGGTCGGGTTGGCAATCTTGTAGCCGTTCAGATGCAGAATCGGCAGCACCGCGCCGTCGGTAATCGGGTCGAGAAACTTGTTGGAATGCCACGCGGTGGCCAGTGGTCCGGTTTCCGCCTCGCCATCGCCGACGACGCAGGCAACGACCAGATCGGGATTATCGAACACCGCCCCGAACGCATGGCTGAGCGAATAGCCGAGCTCGCCGCCTTCGTGGATCGAACCCGGACACTCCGGCGATGCGTGACTGGGAATGCCGCCGGGAAACGAAAACTGGAGAAAGAGCTTCTGCAGACCCGCCTCATCCCGGCTGATATCGGGATAGATCTCGCTGTAAGTGCCCTCGAGATACGTGTTACCGACGACGGCGGGGCCGCCGTGCCCGGGGCCGGAGACGTAAATCATGTCGAGGTCGTACTGCTTGATGACCCGGTTCAAGTGCACGTAAATGAAGTTCTGCCCCGGGGTCGTGCCCCAGTGTCCCAGCAGCATGGGCTTCACGTCGGCAAGCGTCAGCGGCCGCTTCAGCAGAGGATTGTCGAAAAGATAAATCTGGCCGACCGAAAGGTAATTGGCGGCGCGCCAGTAGGCATCCATCCTGCGTAGCAGGTCCTGGGAAAGCGTGTCGGGAGTCATGGCTCGGGTTTCCATTTCAATCAGCGCCTGCAACGGGCTGGGGCAATCCCGTCTGTCGCTGCGGTAATCGCGCTAGGAGAACGGGCTGCGGTTGTAATCTGGCCCAGGTTCCAGAAGCGGCTCCTCGCCCGCGGCGAAAAGATCTTGTGGCGACTTGCGCGCGGTGTCGGCGACCAAATGCCGACGCGTCAACATCGTTACCCTACGGCCTTATCCTGACGGGTGTATTGATCCATCGCAAAAGGCATTCCGGGATGCGCGGCTTCATCATCTCGGACACGAGAGGTTGCCGGAGAGTTCCGGTGGAATGTACATATGGCATTGCCAGCCGATTGGCAGGTGCGAAGTTGCGTCAAAGCCATGGCATGATTTCGACCCATGCGCCGGGCGGCAGCCTGGCCAATCTCACGATCGAATCATCGCTGCCACAGAATTCGCGCGTCTTCCAGCGTGATGTCCCAAAGTACTGGATCCAGTTGCCGCCACACCTGGTCGGTGGCGTGATTCCAGGACGACCGCATATCCAGCGCCAGCTCGGCCAGCGTATCGAATCCTTCCGCATCGACCCATAACCGGCGCGCTTTCGCCTGGCCGACTGGCGTCGGCTCGCTCATGACTTTTGCTTGGCTGTGGCCCGGGCTGGCGCAGCGAGCGCAGCCGCGACGATCGACTGTGCTTCCGCCAGGATGCGG
>JANMYN010000716.1:0-3938 GCA_031382195.1 Betaproteobacteria bacterium | reverse complement strand
GGTCTCAATGGATGACAGCAGCTTGCGCTCCAGCGCACTGGCGAGAATGATCGAGATGCGCACCCCGGTCTCGCCCAAGTGGCGAACGAATTCCATGCCGTCCATGCCAGGCATCTCAAGATCGCTGATGACGATATCGACCGGCCGGGCCGGGTCCTGGAGAATGTGCAATGCGCCGTGGCCGTCGGCGGCCTCGTAGACAGTCTTCGCACCGAGGCTTTCGAGCATTCTCAATAGCATGCTGCGCTGAAAGTCATGGTCTTCGGCAACCAGAAAACGCAAATTGGCGATCGACATCACGTTTCCCTTTCCGTCGTGGTTTTGCTTGCTCTCTCGCTGCGCCCGCCCTCACTCACATCGAGTCAAGATAGGCGTTCAAGCGCGTCCATTCCTGATGGAACGCTCTCATGTAGACCTGGATCGTGTTCCAGTCAGTGGCGCGGCTGGCGTGCTCGATGTGCTCACATACGCCGGCAAGCCCCATCGCGCCGACCATTTTGCTGGCGCCCTTGATTCGATGGGAAGCACGCGTGACCTGGGGGATATCGTTGTTGGCTACGGCCTGCTTGAGCATGGTGGTGTCTTCATCATTGACGCGCCGAAAGTCCAGGAGGATGTCGCGCTCGGCGGCCGCGTCGCCGCCGGAAATCTCGCCGAGTACCGAGCGGTCTATCGGCGGGGCTGCCCCTGGTGCTGATGCGTTCGAGCGACTGCCGGACTGTTCGGAAGGCGCTGCGTCCGCTTCGGGGATCGGCAGCCATTGGTCGAGCTTTTTCAGCAGTTGCGTCAATTCCACCGGCTTGGCGAGATAATCGTCCATGCCGGCGGCAAAGCAGATCTCGGCCTCGCCGCCCAGGGCGTTGGCCGTGCAGGCGATGATCGGGGTGCGTTTGCCGCCGCCGGCGGACTCGATCCGGCGGATCTCGCGCGCGAGTTCGTAGCCATCCATCTTAGGCATGTTGCAGTCGGTGATGACGATGCCGAATCGCCCCGACTGCCACTTGTCCAAGGCGTCGACGCCGTCTTCGGCGCTGTGCGCGGCATAGCCCAGCATCTTCACCTGGCGCGCGAGGAGCAAGCGGTTGGTCGGATGGTCATCGACCAACAGCACCAGCGTCCCCTCCGTCTGGGCTTGTGCCACGCTCGGCGCCATGCGGCGCATTCTCGCCGTGTCACTGAGTAAATCTCGCGTACCTTCCGGTTCGGTTTTGCGCAGATCCTTCGGGTCCGCGATCGGAAGCGAGAGGGTGAGGATCATGGTCGTGCCCTTGCCGAGCTCGCTCACCATCTCGACCGAGCCGCCCATCAGGCCGGCGAGGCGCTGGCAGATCGACAGCCCGAGACCGGTGCCGCCATAGCGGCGGGTGGTGTCGCCTTCGGCCTGGCTGAAGGGCTGGAATAACTGCTGTTGGTTCTCCGCGGAGATGCCGATGCCGGTGTCCTTGACGGAGAGCCGCACGCGATCCTCTGCGTCCACGCGCTCGATCAATTCCGCCCGGATCTCGATGGTGCCTTTGGCGGTAAATTTGATCGCGTTGCTGACAAAGTTGTTGAGGATCTGCCGCAGCCGCAAGGGATCGACCCAGACCGCGGGACTGATGTGCGGGTCAACGACGGGCTTGAGCAGCAAGCCCTTGCTGCTGGCGTTGCCGGAATAAATATTGAACACGCCCTCGATGACGTCCTTGATCGAGGCGACCTCGGGGCGAACTTCCAGTTTTCCGGCCTCAATCTTGGAAAAGTCGAGGATGTCGTCGATGATGCGCAGCAGGGACTTTCCCGATTCATGCACGATCTCGAGCGTGGTGCGCTGCTCGGCGTCGAGCTTGGTCAAGCTCAGCAGCTCGATCATGCCGAGCACGCCGTTCATCGGCGTTCGGATCTCGTGGCTCATGGTGGCGAGGAACGTGCTCTTGGCGCGGTTGGCGGAATCGGCCGCTTCTTTCGCCTTCTGCAGCGCCTCCTCCAGCCGCTTTTGCTTGGTAATGTCCGCCCAGTAGCCATTCCAGAGCACGCTGCCGTCGGGCTCCTTACGCAGCGAAGCATAGGCACGCAACCATTTCAACACGCCGTTCGGATGCTTAACGCGGAAATCGAACTGCGTCAGTCCGCGGCTCTGTACGGCTTCCGTGATCATGGCCGACATAGCTGGTTTGTCATCGTCGAGAACGGTGTCCCACATAACCGAGAAATCCCGGAGTGCCGCTTCACGGTCAACTCCGCGGAGCTGCTTCACGCCGTTGCTCAAGAATTCAAAGCGATGGCTTCCGTCCGGATACGAGCGCAACTGGTAAATCGCGCCTGGCACGCTGTCGGTTATGTCAAGCAGCTTGCGCTCGGCGGCGACAAACGCGTGCTCGGCGTCGTGGCGCGCGAGCATCTCGCGGCGGATGCCGCGGGACAGTACGGTGAAGATACACGTCGCCACCAGCAGAGTCAGCAAGAGCGAGACCAGTGTGCGATGGCGGGTGCGCGTGAGGGTCGCCTCCTTCTCCACCAGGAGACTCTCTTCCATGTGGTCCATGCGTTCGGTCAAGGCGCCGACGGCCTGCATGGCGTCAGTCCCTTCGCCGGCAGCAACGAATTCTTTTGCCGAGGCGAATCCGTGCCGCTGGTAGAGATCGATCCCGCGCGTCAGCAAATCCAGTCTCCGGTCGACGAGCCGCCGGAATTGCGCCAGGTTCTCCAACTGGCCCGGGTTGTCGGCAACGAGGCGCGCAAGCCCTTCTTCCTGGTCGTGCACCTTGATTATCAGGTCTGCGTAACTGTCGAGTCGCTGCGGTATGCCGGTAATGAGGTAGTTGCGCTGCGCCGATTCGGCATCGGAGATCGTGGCGTAAATGTGCCTCAAGGCGGTGCGCACCTGTTGGGAATGGATGACCCATTGCGAGGAGTTCGCGAATTCGGCGGTAGCGCGGTAGGTAAATCCGCCCCCGACCAACAGCAGCAGCAACGCGCCTATGAAGCCGGCGAGGATCTTTATCTCCACCGCTGAGAGGGCGATCGGACGGCGCCCTTGTTGGGTTTCCGGCCTGCGGGTCGCCAGCAGCGTGCCGGCGCCGAGCAGGACGAAGGCGAGCGCGGTATTCACCGCCACGGGCGTCAGCAAGCGGTCGGTGACGAGCTCGCTGGCGTTCCATGCGTAGCCGATAAACGAAATCGCGCCAATAGCCATAACCACGACTGCGGCCAGCCACACTAGCGGTCGCAGGCTGGGCCGCGGCAAGACGGCCAGCCCCAGCCCGATGCTGGCGAAGGCCACGGCGCTGTACGGTGACATACGGCCGGGGTTGACGTTGAATGCGCCGGCGGTGTAGCGAAACAGCAATTCGTCGATGCCCAATCGCCAGCCGAACAGGTATTCCCCCAGCGTGGCCAAGCCCAGTGCGGCCACCGCAAGCGCCAAAGCCTGCGCCAAACGCCGAAGCGGCGGCGACGGCCGATCGCCGAGGACAAACAAGGCGCAACCCGCCAGCACCAGACCCACCGCCGTATTGGCTACCATTTCCACCGCACCCGGCAGCACGCTCTTGAGCAAGGGCAGGTCGAACGCCCAACCCGCGAGGACAATCACCCCAAGGGCAGATGTCAGAACGGCAACCAACCGGACAACCAGCGTTACCATGATAGGGGCCTCGCGCATTGGGCGCTAGAGATCAGGGTCCACCAACAAAGTGCAGTGTGCTGGCAGACTTGGCCAGTCCTCATTCTCGCTTAGGTCCAAGAAAAGAATCAAGTTGCGGCTGGGCATAGTGCAAGGGCTGCTTCCGCTACTTTAGTAGATGCATGACAGATCGTAAGGTTTCGTGGCAACGCAGAAAGAATACGGAAAACTCTCCGCGGTTAGGTTTCCTTCACCTGGCGCAAGACGTCTTCCAGCATTGCCAGCATGATGTCAATTTCTTCCCGAGACAGATTCAGCGCCGGCATGAAGCGCA
>JANMYN010000705.1:0-1809 GCA_031382195.1 Betaproteobacteria bacterium | reverse complement strand
CCACAGGCCCGCATTTTTCGCAATCAGGCCGATGTCGGATTTCGAAAAACCCATATCGAGGTAAAACGGCGTGGCGAGCGCAGTACACATGCTGTCGCCGAGCTTGTAGAGAAAGATGAAGCCGAGGACCAGCAACGCGCTGCGCACGCCGGCCCGGTCGATGAATTCGCGAAACGGTTCCACCACCGCTGCGCGCAGCGTTTTCGGCAGCGCACCCGCCACGGCGGGCTCGGCTACCATCAGCGTCATCGCCATGCCGGGAAGCATGAACAGTGCGGTGACGGCGAACACGATTTGCCAGGGGAAGTGGTCGGCCAGTATCAGCGACAGCGATCCCGGGATCAGACCCGCGATCCGATACGCGTTGACGTGTACCGCGTTACCCAGACCCAATTCGGAATTCGACAGCAATTCCCGGCGGTAGGCGTCGATCGCTATGTCCTGGGTGGCACTGAGGAAGGCAACCGCTGTCGCCGCGTAGATCACCCAGGACAGTTCGTCGCGCGGCGAGAGCGTGCCCATCCAGGCGATCGCCGCCATCAGCGCGAGTTGCGTCAGCAGCATCCATCCGCGACGCCGTCCCAGCGCCGGAATCACATAGCGATCCAGAAAGGGAGCCCACAGGAATTTCCAGGTGTAGGGAAACTGGATCAGCGCGAATGCGCCGATCACCTTGAGATTGATGCCCTCGGTACGCAACCAGGCCGGCAACAGATTGAGAAGGAGGTAGAGCGGCAACCCCGAACTGAAGCCGGTAAACACGCAGATCAGCATGCGGCGTGTGAAAAGCGCCGAGGCCATCGAAGGTGGCGTCATGCGGGGGATATCAGGTGACCGGGCCCGCCCGATCGAAACGATAAACGGCCAGCGAGCCGCGCAGGTTGGGTATCCAGGTCACCGGACGACCCTCGACCATTACGTTTCTTTCGAGAATGCGGATTCGATGCTGCACGCAGAATTTCTCGAAATCGTCGATCGTGAACAGGTGGATATTGGGTGTGTTGTACCACTCGTACGGCAGATCCCTGGAGACCGGCATGTTTCCCGAGAGGACCTGCAGGCGGGGGCGCCAATAACCGAAGTTGGGAAATGTGACAATGCCTTCGCGCCCAACGCGCAGCATTTCGTTGACGATACGCTCGGTATGGCGAATCGCCTGCAGTGTTTGCGACAGGATCACGTAGTCGAACGATCCGTCCTCGAATCCGGACAACCCGGACTCGAGGTCGTTCTGCAATACATTGACGCCGCTCTTGACACAGGCCAGCACTTTGGCATCGTCGATCTCCATGCCGTAACCGGTTACACCACGCGCCTCCCGCAAATGACGCAGCAACGAGCCGTCCCCGCAGCCCAGGTCGAGCACCTTGGCATTGGGCCTGATCCATTGCGCGATCGCGACAAAATCCGGGCGGGCGGACAAAAAAGCGGGGGTGCCGGGCATCATCATGGGGCGCTTACCTGCCGGAAAATGTTGTCGAAGTAGGCGCGAATCAGATTGTGATAGCGCGCATCGTCCATCAGAAACGCGTCGTGGCCGTGGGGCGCATCGATTTGCGCGTAGCTCACGCGCAGCCGGTTGTCCAGCAACGCCTTGACGATCTCGCGTGAACGCGCGGGCGAGAAGCGCCAATCGGAGGTGAACGAGACGACCAGAAAATCCGCGGTCGCAGGTTCGAGCGCAGCGGACAGGCTGCCTTCCCGCGCTGCGGCGGGATCGAAGTAGTCGAGTGCCTTGGTGATACGCAGGTAAGTATTGGCGTCGAAATGCTCCGCGAACTTGTCGGCCTGATAACGCAGATAGGATTC
>JANMYN010000677.1:0-3948 GCA_031382195.1 Betaproteobacteria bacterium | reverse complement strand
TCAACGTGCCTTCCTGAACGACAAGATTGATCTTGCCCAGGCGGAAAGCGTTGCCGATCTGATCGACGCCAGCTCGGAAGCGGCTGCGCGCGGCGCGATGCGATCGCTGGCCGGTGAATTTTCAGGTCGCGTCGGTCAACTTAACGACGCGCTTATCGAACTGCGAACCCTCGTTGAAGCGACTCTGGATTTTGCCGACGAAGAGATCAATATTCTGGAGCGCGCGAGTGTCGTGGAGAAACTGGGTGACCTGCGACGAGGAGTGAAGACTTTGTTGGCCGAAGCCGTGCAGGGCAGGATTTTGCGTGACGGTGTCAAAGTTGCATTGATTGGCCAGCCAAACGTCGGAAAATCGAGTTTGTTGAACTGCCTTGCGCGGGAAGAGGTGGCGATCGTTACGGAAATTCCGGGGACCACGCGTGATCCTCTACGGCATGAAATGGCGATCGAAGGCGTGCCCGTGCACTTTGTCGATACCGCCGGACTCCGGGTTGCGACGGATGCCGTCGAGAAAATCGGCATACAGCGCGCATGGCGTGAAATCCACCAGGCAGACCTGGCCTTGCTGATAGTGGATGCAACCGTTGGCGTCGCACCTGCGGACCTCGAGATCCTGTCGGAATTGCCAGAAAACTTAAAAAAGATAATTGTTTTCAACAAGATAGATCTACTAAAACAGGCGCCAGAAGAATTTCAAACCATGAATAGAGTTGAAGTGCGGTTATCCGCAAAAACGGGTGATGGACTAAATTTACTACGTACTGCGCTATTGCGTAGCATTGGGTGGCAACCAACAGAGGAAGGAAACTTCATTGCGCGCGAACGCCACCTCCAAGCGCTGCGAGATTCAGAAGCTTCATTGGATCGGGCGGTGAACGGTCCCAATTCGCTCGAACTGGTGGCGGAGGAACTGCGACTGGCGCAACAGGCATTCGCGAGCATAACCGGCGAGTTCAGCGCCGATGACTTGCTGGGTGAAATCTTTTCGCGCTTTTGCATTGGCAAGTAATGCGTGACGGAAGTCGCTGCACTTTGCGCGTTTGCTTTCCTGGCTGGGCTTGTGGATGCCATCGCGGGAGGAGGGGGCTTGATACAGGTTCCAGCCTTGTTCGCAATCTTTCCATCCCTCCCACCCTCGATTCTTCTCGGAACCAACAAGTTTTCTTCGATAACCGGGACCACCATCGCGACGCTGCGCTATAGCTGGTCCGTTCCGATGCGGTGGCAGATCCTCCTTCCGGCTGCGGGTATTGCCGGTATCGCGGCCTTTGCGGGGGCCAAGGCCGTGACTCTGATTGATCCAGCGGTCCTGCGGCCCGTCCTGTTGATTTTGTTGTGCAGTGTGGCCGTCTATTCGCTCACGCGCCCGAAGCTTGGGGAGACTTCCGAAGCGGTCGCCCCCACGAAGCCGGGCAATACCAGATTTTATTGTCTGGCCGCCCTATTTGGGTTTTACGACGGATTTTTCGGGCCAGGCGCGGGAACCTTAATGATGTTTGCCCTGGTCCGTTGGTTCGGCTACGACTTTTTACGTGCAGCGGCAACCACGAAGGTTCTGAATCTCACGACTAATTTTTCTGCTCTGGTCCTGTTCATGCTGACTGGCAACGTGCTCTATGCAATGGCCTTGCCCATGGCCGCCTTCAATATTATGGGTGGTTTTCTGGGAGCGCATTTCGCCGTCCGCGGAGGCAGTCGTTTCGTTAGAACCGTATTTTTAGTCGTGGTTGTGGCGTTGATTGTCAAAGTCCTGGTCGACATGCTGAAGACCTTTTAGGCCGCCCCACGATGTTTCACGTGGAACCATTTTCCGACGTTTCACGTGAAACCATCAGTCGCGATTGGGGAGTTTCCGGTATCATTCGCCCGCGCGGATTTCAGCAATGCCAAACTCAAATTCTTTCGATGTAATCGTAGTAGGTGGCGGTCATGCCGGCACGGAAGCTGCCCTTGCCGCAGCACGGGCGGGATGTCGCACGCTGCTGCTTACACATAACGTCGAAACGCTGGGCCAGATGTCCTGCAATCCCTCTATAGGAGGGATCGGAAAAGGTCATTTGGTCAAGGAAATAGATGCACTGGGCGGCGCAATGGCCGGGGCTACAGATGAAGCAGGAATTCAATTTCGCGTTCTCAATTCCAGCAAAGGCCCTGCGGTTCGCGCTACCCGCGCGCAAGCTGACCGGGTTCTCTATCGACAAGCGATCCGACGTCGCTTGGAAAACCATCAAAATGTAACTATTTTTCAACAAGCTGTAGATGATCTCACAATTGAGAATGGACGCGTCTGCGGCGTTGTGACCGAGCTTGGAATTCAATTTCTGGCTGGCGCAGTGGTTTTGACGACGGGAACATTTCTTTCAGGTTTGGTACATGTGGGTCTCAAGAATTATCAGGCGGGGCGGGCCGGGGATCCGCCCGCGATCCGGCTGGCTCGCAGGCTGCGTGAGCTCGATCTCCCGGTGGGTCGCCTAAAGACCGGTACGCCGCCTCGCATCGATGGCCGCACCATCGATTATTCGGTCATGACCGAGCAGCCGGGCGACGATCCCGTGCCGGTATTTTCTTTTCTGGGTACGATCGAGCAGCACCCCCGGCAACTTCCGTGCTGGATAACTCACACCAACGAGATTACCCACGAAATCATTCGTGGCGGTCTTGATCGATCGCCCATGTTCACCGGCGTGATAGAAGGTGTTGGCCCACGCTACTGCCCTTCAATCGAGGACAAGATCACCCGATTTGCCGGCAAGACATCGCATCAGATTTTTCTCGAGCCGGAGGGACTGACCACGCACGAGGTCTATCCTAACGGCATCTCGACGAGTTTGCCGTTCGATGTCCAAGTCGAGTTGGTGCACTCGATTAGCGGCCTCAAGAACGCTCATCTGACACGACCTGGCTATGCAATTGAATACGACTATTTCGATCCGCGCGGCCTCAAGTCTTCGCTTGAAACCAAACCGATCGGTGGATTGTTTTTTGCTGGACAGATCAATGGCACGACCGGATATGAGGAAGCTGCGGCGCAAGGCCTTCTTGCCGGACTCAACGCGGCACTCCTGGTGCAGGAGAAGCAAGCGTGGTGCCCCCGCAGGGATGAGGCTTACCTCGGGGTGCTGGTCGATGACTTGATTACTCGCGGCGTCACGGAGCCATATCGTATGTTTACCAGTCGCGCGGAGTTCAGGCTGAGCCTGCGTGAAGACAATGCGGATATGCGACTTACCGAAATCGGCAGGAGGCTGGGCCTGGTCGATGATGAACGCTGGCAGGCATTCGAGCGCAAACGCGATGCGGTCGGGTCGGAACGCGAACGGCTGAAGTCAACTTGGCTGAACACAAAGCTGGTGTCGGCCGACAAGATGCAGGCGTTGTTCGGTCAGAACCTCGAGCGCGACTATACATTCGAGGAATTGCTGCGACGTCCAGGTGTGCGCTATCGAGATTTGATTTCACTACCCGGGGCAGGCACGTGTCTGCCAGACGGCAAAGCTGCCGAGCAGGTCGAGATTCAAATCAAATATCAGGGTTATATAGAGCGTCAGCGCGATGAGGTGGGCCGCCAGGAACAATTCGAAACGACGCGCTTACCGGAAGCTATCGATTACCGTTTGGTTCGCGGCTTATCGATCGAAGTGCAGCAAAAACTCAACAAACAACGGCCGGAAACGCTCGGTCAGGCGGCGCGGATATCCGGCATTACGCCGGCTGCGATTTCCCTGCTGCTGGTGCATTTAAAACGAGGATTCGCCGCTCCCGTGCTCGCGGATCAGATTGCGCCGTCCCGCAGGACGGGAAGCAATCATTGAATCAAGTCGTGTCTTTGCTCCGGCAAGGGGTCGCCGGAATGGAGTTGGACTTGCCTGCTGCAGCACTGGATCAACTCGCGAGCTATCTGCATCTGCTGGTCAAATGGAATCGGGTATACAACCTAACGGCAATTCG
>JANMYN010000644.1:0-5172 GCA_031382195.1 Betaproteobacteria bacterium | reverse complement strand
TGCCTCGCGGCGTATCTCAAGCGCGTGACCGATCAGGGCATGATGGTAATGTTGATTTCCTCCGGACCGGAAACCGGAGGCGTCGTGCCGCACGGCGGACGCGGCACCGGCACGCATACGCCGAACCCGATTGCCGCGGCGTGGCCGACCCAGGGCGATCCGGTGATGATCGACGTATCGATGTCGATCACCACGCACGGACTGACCGGCCGGTTGAACAAGGAAAGCCGCAAGCTGCCCGGACAATGGGTGCTCGATGGTCATGGGCGTCCGTCGGACGATCCCGCCGTGCTGTTCAACGAACCGAAAGGCGGATTGCTGCCGATCGGCGGGCTGGATCACGGACACAAGGGATACGCGTTGGGTTTGATGGTGGAAGCGCTGACGCAGGGACTTTCGGGCCACGGGCGCGCGGATCCCGATGAAGGCTGGGCGGCGAATGTTTACGTGCAGGTGTTGGACCCCGCGCTATTCGGCGGCAGCGAAGATTTCGTGCGCCAGACCGAATGGATTGCGAACGCCTGCCGCACCACGCCGCCGCGACCGGGATTCGATCGCGTGCGCCTGCCCGGCGAATCCGGCTTGCGCCGCCGTGAGAAACAATTGAAGGACGGCGTCGAACTCTATCCAAGTATCCTGCCGTCGCTGCAGCCCTGGACCGAAAAACTCGGCGTCGCCGCGCCTTCTGCTATTACCTAAGGACTCTCGCTCACCGCAGAGGACGCAGAGGACGCGGAGGAAGAAAAAAGAGGAGCTATAATCAACTTGATCTGTTGTCCATCAGCGGCCGGCGTGTTTGCCAATGTATACGGTACCGCCAAAACTTTTCTCAATCCCCTCTCTTGCTTATCCTCTGCGTCCTCCGCGTCCTCCGCGGTGAGAGTTATGTTTAGAGGGTGTAACTAGTGCGCACGCCTGCGGAACATCGCAAGGGCATCGCCCTGATGGTGGGCGCCACGTTGTGCTGGGCGACCGCTGGCGTCCTGGTGCGCAACATGGAAGTCACCGACGGCTGGAAAATCGCTTTCTGGCGATCTTTGTTCATGACCGCCTTTCTGCTTGTCGTATTATCCTTCCAGCATCGCGACCGGCTGCCGCAACGCGTTCATGCCATGGGCTGGCCGGGTGTGGTGTCCGGACTGCTGTTCGCCGGAATGATGACCAGCTTCATCCTCGCACTGTCGCTGACCACGGTCGCCAACGTGCTGGTGGTCGGGAGCATTTCCCCCTTTGTGGCCGCCCTGTGCGGGCATCTTTTTCTCGGCGAGAAAGTTGCGCTGCGCACCTGGATTGCGATGACCGCGGCCATCGGCGGCATCACGATGATGTTCTTCGACGCCTTGTCCGGCGGCGGCTGGGCGGGCAACCTGATCGCCTTGTGCATCCCGCTGGGCTTCGGCGTCAATGTCGTTATCCTGCGAAAACATCACGTCGCCATCGATCTGGTGCCCTCCGTCCTGCTCGCCGGCATTTTCTCGATGCTGATCGCACTACCGTTCGCACTGCCGCTGTCGGTGAGCGCCAGCGACCTCGCACTGCTTTCGATCATGGGCATCGTCCAGCTTGGCGTGGGACTGTTGTTGATGCTAGTCGCTGTGCGCTATCTCGCCTCCGCGGAGATAGGCCTGCTGTCGATTCTTGAAATCGTATTCGGCACACTGTCGGTCTGGATCCTGATCGGTGAACGCCCGAGCCAGGCCGCGCTGATTGGCGGGGGCATCGTCATTGCGGCGCTGATCGTGAATCAGATCGCTGGCCTTCGGCGCGTGACGGCGTGACGATCGTGACGATGTGACGTAAGAGCCGGTCCAATGAGCGTTGACGCAGATACCCTACGTGCGCAGCACGTCGGAGTACCCTTTTAGGGCGCAAAGGGGAAAAGAAAGGATTCGATTCAATACCCCTTGACGGGAATGCGGAGATCGGTGAGGTCACGCGGGTCAGGCGGGTAGCCAAGGTCTTATTCGCGAGCAGAGCGGGCAATAGGCAAATCCTGACAAAGCAATACATCAGTCGTCACCAGCAAGGGGATCGTATCCCGCCTCGATCCGCGAACCCTCGCGGCGCATGCGATCGAAAATGCGCGCGCTGTAGCCGTCGTCCGGTGTGCTGTTGCCGCGCAGAACGTCGCCTACCAGGCGGTAGACCGTATAGCGATCGCGAAGCCGGGCGTCCCCGACGGTTTCATCCAGTGCAGTCTTCACCTCACCCGAAGCGAGTTGTCCATCCAGCAGAAGAGAGACTTTGAACGACATGCCTACCACCTCCGGCTGCGTTGCGGGCCGAGCACTGGTTCCAGGCGCTTGGCGATGAACTCGCGCGCCCGGAAGATCCGGGTGCGCACGGTGCCAATCGGAACGTCGAGCATCCCGGCGATCTCCGCGTAGGGTTTACCCTCGACCTCATAGAGCATCAGCGCCTCCGCGAGGTCGGGCTGCAGCTTCGCCAGCGCCCTCTGCACGGTATCGGCTATCTGTTTGGCCATGAGGGTGCGCTCCGGATCCGCGGCATCGGAGACGCCCGGCTCGAACGCGTCGGCCCGCTCCTCCGGGGCGTCATCACCCAGCTGCATATCGTTCGGGTGGCGTTTCAGATGGCTCAGCGCGGTGTTCGTCGCGATGCGGTAGAGCCAGCTGAAAAAGGCGCTGTCGCCGCGAAACGAGGCAAGGCCCCGGTGAGCGCGGATGAATACATCCTGGACCACGTCCTCGACGTCGCCTGAATGGCGCAGGTAGCGCGCCACGTGCCGCGCGATACGCCGCTGGTATTTGACCACCAGCGCCTCGAAAGCCTTCGCATCGCCCGCCTGCGCAAGCCGCACGAGTTCTGCATCTTGGTCCGCTATCACCATCGCGGGGCAAGCATACGCAAGCGCGCACAATGGCGCAATCGCGCCGGCCCCGAAGCAAACGAAATACCCTACGCCGCCCGCTTGTCATGCTCGATGACTGCATAAGCGCTGTGATTATGAATAGACTCGAAATTCTCGCTGATGACGCGGTACGCCGCCACGCGAGGATCGCGTTCCAGATCCAGCGCCACGTCACGTACGAGATCCTCGACGAACTTCGGGTTGTCGTAAGCGCGCTCGGTGACGTACTTCTCGTCCGGTCGCTTGAGCAGTCCGTAGAGCTCGCACGACGCCGCGCGCTCGGCCACCGCAATCAGATCCTCGGGATCGAGTGGCAAGGCCAGCGTGGCTGAGATCGTAACGACGGAGCGCTGGTTGTGCGCGCCGTAGGACGAGATTTCCTTCGAGCACGGACACAGGCTCGTCACCGGCACCCCCGCCTCGACGGTAATCTCGAGGTCCTCCGCGCCACCCTCGGCGCGTAGGCACACCTCGTAATCCATCAGGCTCTCTACGCCCGAGACTGGCGCCCGCTTCATGACGAAGTACGGGAAACGCAGAGACAGCGTCCCTGTGCGCGCATCGAGGCGACACAGCATCGCGCGCATCAGGCCGGGCAACGCCACCGCGCCGAACTCGCCCTCGTGCGCCTGCAACACCTCCAGGAAGCGCGACATGTGCGTGCCTTTCAGCGCAGCGGGAAGCGCGACCGCCATGTCCACCGTCGCAATCGTCGCGATCGCGGCACGATTCGCGGTCGTCACTTGGATGGGGTGGCGTAACCCTCGAATGCCTACTCGGTCGATGGCAATGGCGCGATGGTCCGGCATGGATTGAATGTCGGGCATGAGCAAGCGTTCGGGAGCATTCATTACGACAGATCCTCGTTTCAGGTTGGCGAATTGCCATGAGAACGACTCCGCGTTGGGGATCCGGTTTCATATTTTTTTCAGATGTGGAGCAATGAAAAAATTGTAACCGGGCGCATGCCACCGGGTCAGAGGCCACGGTGATGCAAATCAGCGTCACGCATTTTCCCTTTACTCTTCTCAAAAGGTATCTACATGAAACTACTATCCCGCTTTATCGCCGGCGCTGCGCTCGCAGCCGCCACCTCGATCGCGTTTGCCGCCGACATCGTCGACACGGCGGTCTCCGCCGGCCAGTTCAAGACGCTGGTCAAGGCGGTGCAGGAAGCCGGCCTCGTCGACACACTGAAGGGCAAGGGCCCGTTCACGGTCTTCGCGCCGACCGACGAAGCGTTCGCCAAGCTCCCCGCCGGCACGCTGGAGGCGCTGCTTCAGGACAAGCAGAAGCTCGCCTCCATCCTCACCTACCACGTCGTGCCGGGAAAGATAATGGCAGCCCAGGTCAAGCCAGGGCAGGTCAAGACCGTGCAGGGCCAGTCTCTGACAGTAAGCAGCATGAGCGGTGCAGTCATGGTGGACAACGCCAAGGTCGTCAAGACCGACATCGTTGCCTCTAACGGCGTGATCCACGTCATCGATACCGTCGTCCTGCCGAAATAACTGCCGCGAATCGTAACCCCGCCCGGCCTCCTGCCGGGCGGGACTTCGTCTGGCGTCTCCTTGAAGACAGAACAATCCGCTCGAACCACGTCAGGCTCCGTCATGCCTGAAGCATGCGTTCTTGCCGAGAAAAGATGGTTCCAAGCTTCCGTAGCACCCCTAAATGACGGCCTTCCTGGTCAACTTCATCTCATACCGAGGTCAGACCCCGTTCAGCGATCACGCTGTCAGCCGCCAGCGATAGCGGAGTGTGCAAGCAGAACTCGATAAAGAATCAGCAATGATGCTGCCACGACGACCAGCACCGAGAGACCAGCGCCGGCCTGGCGCGGCGTCGTCGGTCCCAGCGATCGACTCAGGCCCCAAGCGTTGGCAAGTCGTGCGATCACGCAGATCAGCGCCGCGTGCTTCGGACAACTACGCAACCTGACCTGCTTTTTCTCTTGAATTGTATTCCGCGATACCGTAGTTTCCGGCAATCTAGTATTGTTTCGAATGAACCGCCTGTCCATTGGCGGCGCGATCAATTGGCGAGAAGGGAGAGACCGCATGGCAACCGCAAAAAAATCCCCTAAAGGGACGAAAAAATCTGCCGCGGTACCGAACAAGGCGGTGAAAAGGAAACCGGCGCGCAAACGCGCTACGGCATCGGCAAAGAAGAAAGTCGCAACCAGCCTCGGCAGCAGAATCGCAAAGGCGCTCGTTCCGGCGCAGAACGCCGCTGGACGAACCGCAAAGGACCTGAAGAAAGCGGTCAAGAAGCGTATTCCAGCGGCAAGCAAGATGATGAAG
>JANMYN010000627.1:0-2159 GCA_031382195.1 Betaproteobacteria bacterium | reverse complement strand
TGCCCTTGACGTCGCCGCCCGCGCAAAACCCTTTTCCAGCGCCCGTGAGCACGATGCAGCGGACCTCCGGATCGAGCTCAGCTTTGCCCAATTGCCCGGCAAGCGCCGCCACCATTTCCAGAGACATTGCATTGCGAGCCTGCGGCCGGTTCATGGTGAGTGTGAGTACGCCTTGATCGAGATCCGCCAGCAGATCATCGGTGCCGGTTGCAACTGTAGTCATCGTTTCTCCCCAATAGGGTTCTTGTGAGTCTTGAAATCGCCCATGTCGCGACCCCCAACGCGGACGCGTCGTACGAAAGCGGGCTCGTATGCACCCAGTCTTTCATTTTGCCCGGCTCCCGTAAACGACAAGTCCGCGGCCGCGCGCACCCTTGCTCTCGTGTAGTGCTTCATCCTGTTTGAAACTTATGGGTCTCTGTAGCCGAAAAAACTCCGTCCTCCGCGAGCGGGGGAAGGGTGGGATTCGCCCCCTCCCTACCCTCCCCCGCACGCAGGGGAGGGAATGTTCCGGTAATTCGAAGTCGAGGAACAACGACGCGCAGAGTTTTCTGTCCTCTCTCCTCTCTCCTCTCTTCTCTCTTCTCTCTCCTCTGTCCTCTGTCACTGCGATTGACGGCCCGCCGGGCCGGCGATACAGTTCCCGCCGGTGAAAATCGGGGTTTGAAATTCCTGTACTCGCGATCCACGAAGGTGAAACCGAAAAGAGCATGGCCATCCGACTGTTGGACGCGTTCGACAACGAAGTAATTATTGTCATCCAGATTGGGGGCACGCCATGAAAATTAAGGCCCTCACCTTCGACACCGGCGGCACCATCCTCGACTGGCACCGCGGCATCAGCCGCGCGTTCGCCGCCGCCGGTGCGGCGCGCGGCCTGAACGCCGACTGGGCGGCGGTCACCAACGAATACCGCCGCCGCTCGCTGAAGGGCATCGTCAATGCCGAGCACCCTTCCTACAACTTCGACGACGTGCACCGCGCCAAGCTCGATGAGGTGATCGCCGAGTTCAAGCTTGACGCGCTCACCGCCGCCGACCGCGACGCGATCTGGCGCACCTGGCTCGCGCTGGACGCCTGGCCCGGCTTCGCCGCCGCGGCGGCGCGGCTGCGCAAGCGCTACGTGGTGGCCTCCTTCACCCTCCTCACCACCGCGCTTGTGGTGGACGTGTCGAAGAAGAACGGCATCGACTGGGACGCGATCTTTTCCTGCGAAATGATCGGCGTCTACAAGGCGCGGCCCGAGGCCTATCGCACCGCCGCGAAATGGCTGCAGCTCGATCCGGCGCAAATCCTGATGGTGGCCTGCCACAATTTCGACCTCGACGCGGCGCGCGCCTGCGGCTACCAGACCGCGTTCGTGCGCCGGCCCGACGAATGGGGCCCCGGCGGACCGCCCGACCCGAACCCGAATCCCGCCTGCATCTTCGTCGTCGACGATTTCGCGCAACTCGCGGACAAGCTGGGCGCGTAACCCCGACAGGAGGCATGCATGAAGGCATTCGATCTTTCCGGTCGCGTTGCAATCGTCACCGGCGGCAACGGCGGCATCGGTCTGGGCATGGCGCGCGGGCTCGCCGGCGCGGGCGCCAGGGTGGTGGTAGCGGGCCGCAACGCGCAGAAAAGCGCCGCCGCCGCGAAGGACATCGGCGGCATCGTGCAGATGACGCGCGCCATGGCCTGCGCCTGGGCCAAGGACAACATCCAGGTCAACGCGGTGCTGCCCGGCTGGATCGATACCGACCTTACGCGCGGCGCGCGGCAGCAGGTCGAGGGCCTGAACGAGCGCGTGCTCGCGCGCACGCCTGCGGGCCGCTGGGGCACGCCCGCAGATCTGGCGGGCATCGCGGTCTTTCTCGCGAGTGCCGCTTCGGACTTTCTGACCGGAACTGCCATCCCGGTGGACGGCGGCTATTCAGTCCAGGGATAAGCGCGATGTCAGTTTCGGGCGCGCAAGACTGCGAGAGACTCCGTGGCGGCGTTCATGGCAACGCGCAAACCGGCCTTCAGCGGAACTTGATGAAACGCTCGACAATGCTCACCCCGCCACTTTGACCTTTTCGAAGTCGCTCGCGTCATGTCTCTCCGGCAGTTGGCTCGCGGGGTCGCCCCAGGTGCGGTTGACCATGCGGCCGCGTTGGACGGCCGGGCGCTGGGCG
>JANMYN010000613.1:0-4272 GCA_031382195.1 Betaproteobacteria bacterium | reverse complement strand
CTTCATCCACTAGCGGACCGCGTGAAGTGTTGATCAGAATGGCGCCGGGTTTCATCTGCGCGAGTTCCTTCGTGCCGAGAATGCCGCGGGTGCGATCCGATAGCACCAGGTGCAACGAGATGGCGTCGGACTGCGAGAGCAGGGTGGTCTTGTCCACCAGTCGCACGCCGACAGCCTTGGCCTTCTCCTCCGTCAGGTTTGTGCTCCACGCCACCACCTGCATGCCGAGCGCCGCGCCGTAACGCGCCATCCTCGTACCGATCTTGCCCAGCCCGATGATGCCGAGCGTCTTGCCGTCGAGCACGTCGCCGGCCGGCACGCCGCCCTGGAAGCCGCCTTGGCGTATCGAGGCATCGCCGCGATTGATGAAGCGGGCGGCGGACAAGAGCAGTCCCAGCGCGATCTCCGCGGTGGCGGCACCGGATTTTTCGCCACCGGTATGGCACACGGGAATGCCGCGTGCGTTCAGCGTATCGAAATCCATGGTCCAGGTGCGTCCACCGGTCAGCGCGATCATGCGCAGCTTCGGTAACCGGTCGAGCAGCTCCTTCGAGAACTTCGTGCGCTCGCGCATGGCGATGATGATGTCGAAATCGCCGAGCGCGCTTACGAGCTTGTCCGGCCCGGCGAAAGGTTCCTCGAAGTAAGCGACGTCGGCCCGCTGCTGCAGGGTCGACCAGTCGGCGCTGCGTTTCGCCACGGCCTGCCAATCGTCAAGAACCGCGATGCGCACTTTATCGTTTTGCATGATCTCAAGCCTCGGGAAAGTCCGCGCCAAGGGTAACGGTTTCCCATTGCCGCAGGCTGTCGGAGAACTTTTCGAGCTTGTCGCGCACGCGCTTCAGCCCGTCCTTGCCGAGCACGAGGTTCATCGGTGGCGTCGGGGATTCGACGATACTGATGATCGCCAGCGCGGCACGCGCCGGATCGCCCGCCTGCCTGCCGCTGTAGCCGCTGATTTGAGCACGTCGCGCACCCGAAGTTTTCGCGTAGGCTTCGATCGGAGTGCGCACCTGCTTGAGCGAGCGGCCGGCCCAGTCGGTGCGAAACGGGCCCGGTTCGACCACGGTTACGCGGATGCCGAGCGGCTCGACTTCCTTCGCGAGCGCTTCCGACAACCCCTCCACCGCGAATTTGGTGGCGTTGTAGTAGCCGGCACTGGGGTTGCCCACCAATCCGCCGACCGACGAGATATTGATGATGTGTCCGTGCCCGCGCTCGCGCATGCCGGGCAGAATGCGCCGAATCAGCGCGGCGAGACCGAAGAAATTGGTTTCGAACATGTCGCGGATTTTCTGTTCCTCGCCTTCCTCCACCGCCGCCAGATAACCGTAGCCTGCATTGTTCACGAGAACGTCAATACCGCCGAAGGCCTTCTCCGCGGCCGAGACTGCCAGCTTTATTTGGGCGTAATCGGCGACGTCGAGTTGTGCGGCAATGGAAGTTTTCGGGTATCGCGCGACGATATCCTTGACCTGCGCGGGAATGCGCGCGGTAACAACCGCGCGGTGACCGTATTGCAACACGGCTTCGGCCAGCGCCCGGCCCAGGCCGGTGGAACAACCGGTGATGAACCAGACGGGGGCGGATTCGGCATTTGCAGGCATGGCACACTCCGATGATAAAAGGGATGAGGGACTAGGGGCGAGGGGTGAATACCCGAAAGATAAGAGGTAATGGTAAAAGATGAAAGGTGCGAGCCAGACTTTATTAGCGCCTGGGCCTTTAACCCTTTCGCTCACTGCTCACCTCTCGCCGACGGCCGGCGATTGTCCTTGGGTCTGGCTTCAGATAGCATCGTCGAAGTTCGCATCCGGCGTGCCGGTGCGTGGCGGCATGTAGCACAATAAAGCGGCGGCTGGTGCCAGAACGCCCTAACCATTCATCTCGCGAGTCCATCCTTGTTTCGCAGACGTTCGCCCGAGTCAATCGCGCCGCCAGTCCTTGAACCCGTTGGCAATAAATTGCGCCGGTGGATCGCCAGTCACCCGACGACGATCGCGCTGCTGATCTTCTGCGCGTGGATGCTGCCCGGCCTGATCGGCCACGATCCGTGGAAGCCCGACGAGGGTTACAGTTTCGGTCTCGTCAATCACATCCTGCGCACCGGTGACTGGGTCGTGCCGACGCTGGCCGGCGAACCTTTCATGGAAAAGCCGCCGATCTTTTATATAGTAGCGGCATTGTTCGCCAAGATCGCCTCTCCCTTCCTTGCGGTGCACGACGGAGCGCGGCTCGCCAGCGCGTTTTTCGTTGGCCTTGCCGCGCTGTTCACGGCGCGCGCAAGCGCCGCGCTGTTGCCGTCACGGCCTGTGTGGGTGGCGCCGTTGCTGCTGATCGGCAGCCTCGGACTGACGACGCACGCGCACCAGCTCATCACCGACAATGCGCTGCTGTGCGGATTCGCCATCGCAATCTACGGTCTGGCGCTCGCATTGCGGCGGCCGCTCGCCGGTGGATTCTGGCTCGGTACCGGCGCCGGTCTGGGTTTCATGGCGAAAGGCTTGCTCGCACCCGGCATAATCGGCATTGCAGTGCTGCTGCTGCCCGTGTGTTATGCGCAGTGGCGCACGCGGCGTTATTTAACGGTGTTATGCATAGCGTTGCTCGCGGCCGTGCCATGGTTCTGCATCTGGCCGGCGGCGCTTTATTTGCGATCTCCGCAGCTTTTCATCGACTGGTTCTGGACCAACAATTTCGGGCGTTTCTTCGGTTTCGCGCACCTTGGCCCGCCGGCGCCACCGTATGTCTACCCGAAGCTGCTGGGTTGGTTTGCGTTGCCCGCGCTGCCGTTCGCGCTGCGCGCACTGTGGATCCGGCGCCGGGAATTGCGCTCGGATGCCGGGCTGCAGATTGCGACTATGGTGTTCGCAGCGATGTTCACCGTGCTGAGCGCCGCCTCCGATGCACGCGAACTATACGCGATGCCGATGCTGCTGCCGCTGGCGCTTCTCGGCGTCTCCGGACTCGAGAACCTGCCTCCGGTCGTGACACGGATCTTTCATTGGGTGACCGTGGCCCTGTTCACGGCCCTTGCCCTTGCCGCATGGGCATGCTGGTTGGCAGTCGATCTCGGATTTCCCGCGAAACTTGCGGCTGTCCTTCAGCAGAAGCAGCCGCTCTACGTGCCTCATGTCCGGGTGTGGTTGGTATGTATCGCGATCGCGCTCAGCGCGGGATGGCTTACCCTGATTGCGGGCACGACCGGGCCGTACCGGCCGGCGATGATCTGGGCCGGCGGTGTCGCAACGGCTTGGGGACTGCTCGGCATGCTGATGGTGAGTTGGGTCGACACGGGCATGACTTATCGGGGGATGCTGCAGGAAATGGCGCGGGCGCTGCCGGCGTCTCATGGCTGCATTGCCAGCAACTCGATCGGTGAATCCCAGCGCGCAATCTTTGAATACTTCGCGGGTATCGTCACCGACCGGAAGGCGAACGCCTCGGCACGCAGCGATTGCGAACTGCTTCTGGTGCAGACCCTCGAACAACCCGCCCCGTCGCCAGGCGAATCCTGGACGCTGTTCTGGGATGGCGCTCGGCCCGGTGATTATCACGAACATTTCTGGCTCTACCGGAAAACGCCGTAGGGAAATAACGGTGCTGAGTGCTGGGTGCTGAGTGCGCGGTGCTCAAGGTTCAGAACTAAGTGCCGTATTCTCGCCTTCGACTTTTACCTTTTACCTTTTACCTTTCCTCTTTCCTCTGCCGTTGTCGTTCTTACCTCGTCACGACCGTCACGACCGTCACGGATCTTCGCCGCCTTACTCCTCCAGCCCGAGCAGACGCGCCGGGTTCTTCTTTACCATCAGGTCGATGTCCCCCTGCGATACGCCTTCCTTGAGCAGGCCGGTAATCATGTCTTCCATGCCGTCGGGATGCGTCATCATCGCGTGCTGGCCGAGGTCGCTCGACAACACAACATGCTGCGCGCCAATGTCGCTCACTACTTTTGCCACATCTTTCAGCGTTACCTTGCTCCAGTTCTTCATCCACGCGTGCTGCGCGTCCGGCCCGGTCATCGACTGCAGGTAGCAGTACTCGATGTAAGCGCCCATCTGCGCAACCTGTCTGGCCTGCTCCATGCTCAGGCCCGGAATGTTGGTCAGCGCGTGGGTGATGAGGATGTTTTTCACGCCAAGCTCCTTTGCGCGCTTTACCACGGCCATCACTTCCTCGGCGTGGATGTGCCCGGTCGCCAGCACCAGGTTTTCCCGCGCGATGATTTTCAGCACTTCTTCGAGCTGCGGCGTCACCACGCCGTTGGGCGCA
>JANMYN010000602.1:0-13196 GCA_031382195.1 Betaproteobacteria bacterium | reverse complement strand
GCGCCGGGCAAACCCTTTCGGTCGGCGTGCACCTGTTCTGATTGCCCAGGCCTATTCGACGACCGGGATAACTCGCGGAGCCGAAAACAAAACGCCCGCTCGCGCGGGCGTTTCTTCTTCGAAATGCGGAATTCAGCGACTAGCGCGCAGCGCCTCAATGCGTTCGTCAAGCGGAGGATGCGACATGAACAGCCGCGCAAATCCCCCTGCCTGTCCGCCGGAGATGCCAAATGCGCGCATCTGCGCAGGCAGTTGCGGCGCTCCCTGGGCCTGCTTCAGGCGCTGCAGCGCGGCGATCATTTTCCCGCGGCCGGCAAGCGCGGCACCACCCGCATCGGCGCGGAACTCGCGCTTACGGCTGAACCACATCACGATGATGCTGGCGAGGATGCCCAGCACGAGTTCGGCAATGATCGACGTGATCCAGAAAGCCGGGCCGTTGCCCCGCTCGGTCTTGAACACGGCCTTGTCGACGAAGTTGCCGATGATGCGCGAAAGGAATATCACGAAAGTGTTCACCACGCCTTGTATCAGCGCCAGCGTGATCATGTCGCCGTTGGCAACGTGGGTGATCTCATGGCCCAGCACTGCCTCGGCTTCGTCGCGAGTCATATTGTTGAGCAGCCCGCTACTGACCGCGACCAGTGCACTGTTCCGGTTCATACCCGTTGCGAACGCGTTGACGTCCGGAGAATCGTAAATCGCGACATCCGGCATGCCGATATTCGCTTGCTGCGCCTGCCGGCGCACGGTCTCAACAAGCCAAAGCTCGGCCTCCGTCCGCGGACTTTCGATGACTTTCGCACCGGTCATGAATTTCGCCGACCACTTCGACATCGCCAGCGAAATCAGCGCGCCGCCGAAACCGATGACGCCGGCGACCACCAGCAGCGCACCCAGATTGAGGCCGCCTCCGGATTGCGCCAGCATGCGATCGACACCGAGGAGCCTCATCGTGATGTTGAGGACGAACAGGACTGCCAAGTTGGTGATCAGGAATAGCACAACGCGTTTGAACACGTATTACCCTTTCTGAATAGGAAACGAATCATTAGAGAATTGCCCGCCACCAAAGTTCCAGCTTTGCTGCGTTGATCTACCCGCTGGTGGCCAGCGCCTCGAGCTCGGCGGAAAGCGCAAGCCAGCGCTCTTCCGCGCCCTGCAGTTTTTTCACAATCTGCGCCTGCTCCAGCAGGCAGCGTTTCAGGTCGTCCTTTCTGGTTTCGCCGTACATATCGGGTGCGGCAATCAGTTTTTCAAGACGCATTCTTTCGGTCCCCAGTGCTTCGATTTCCTTCTCGGCAGACTTTAGGCGCGCTTCCAGCGGTTTGCGCTGGGCGAAGCGGCGATTGCGCTCCTCGGCTTCAACGCGCTTTTGCTCCTTGCGGCTGACGGCAGGCTCCGCGATAACGTCCTGCGCCTGCTCTTTGGTGCGCAACCGTTTGGCATAGTCTTCCAGGTCGCCGTCAAACGGCACAACCCGGCCTTCGTCGACCAGCCACAACTCGTCAGCCGTCGCCCGCAACAAGCTGCGATCATGCGATACCAGCACCAGAGCGCCTTCGTAATCCTGCAGTCCGAGGGTCAGCGCGTAGCGCATCTCCAGATCCAGGTGGTTGGTCGGCTCATCGAGCAGCAGCAGGTTGGGTCGCTGCCAGACGATCAGCGCGAGCGCGAGGCGTGACTTCTCGCCGCCCGACATCGGCCCGACCGGCGCGGTCGCCTGATCACCGTGGAAATTAAAGCCCCCGATGAAGTCGCGCAGTTCCTGCTCGCGCGTCTTCGGCGACAACCGCGTCAGGTGCCACAGCGCGCTCTCGTCAGCTCGCAGTTGTTCGAGCTGATGCTGCGCGAAGTATCCGATCTGCAACCCTTTGCCTTCGACGCGCTGTCCAGCCAGCGGCGCAAGAACGCCGGCCAGCAGCTTCATCATCGTGGATTTGCCCGCGCCATTGCGCCCGAGCAGGCCCAATCGCGTACCCGGACGCAGCGTCATGCGGATATCGCGTAGCACCACGACATCGCCATAACCGGCGTCGACGCCGTCCAGGTTCAGCATCGGATCCGACTGCACCGCCGGCTTGCGAAAAGCGAACTCGAATTGTGTATCGACGTGTGCGGCGGCGATTTTTTCCATGCGCGCAAGCGCCTTGATGCGGCTTTGCGCCTGCCGGGCCTTTGTGGCCTGGGCTTTGAACCGATCGACGAAGGATTGCAGGTGCGCGATTTCGCGCTGCTGTTTCAGATAGGTCGACTGTTGCTGCGACAGTTGTGCAGCGCGCTGCGCCTCGAATGCGGAATAGTTACCGGCATACAGGCGAAGGCGCTGGCCTTCGATGTGGCAGATTGCGTCAGCCACGGTATCGAGAAACTCGCGATCGTGCGAAATCATCAGCAGCGTGCCCGGATAACCCGAGAGCCATTGCTCGAGCCAGATGATGGCATCCAGGTCGAGGTGATTGGTCGGCTCGTCGAGCAACAACAGATCAGAACGGCACATGAGCGCGCGCGCCAGATTCAGGCGCACCCGCCAGCCGCCGGAAAATTGCTCGACTGGCCTCGCGATTTCGGGATCGTCGAATCCCAATCCGTGCATGAGTTGCGCCGCGCGGGAGCGCGCCGCATAACCGCCGACCCGGTGCAGGTCTTCATGCAATTCGGCAATGCGCGTACCGTTGTGCGCATGTTCCGCGCCGGCGAGTTCGCGTTCCAGGTGGCGCAGTTCCGCATCCCCGTCGAGCACGTACTCGATGGCTAGCTGGTTGGTCGCCGGTGTTTCCTGCGCGACGTGAGCAACGACCAGGCTTGGCTGGATCTCGAGGTCCCCCGCATCGTGGTGGAGTTCACCGAGCAGCAACGCGAACAGGCTGGATTTGCCGCTGCCATTGGCACCGGTGACGCCGATCTTCTGACCGCGGTTGAAAGTCAGGCTGGCGTCCTCAAACAAGACTTTAACGCCGCGGCGCAGCTGCAGGGCGCGCAGAACTATCATGAATTGCGGATCATGGGAAAACGCTGGAATAAACGAAAGAAGATTGGGTGGCTGATGGGACTCGAACCGACGACAACCGGAATCACAATCCGGGCGACAGAGTCTATCTATGTAATTGATTCAGGACAAGTCTTACCCGAGAATTCACGGAATATCGATGCCCAACATGGCTTACCAGGCCCATGATTGCCTTGACTCGGGGGCCGGAGAATGGGATCCGCATCCGTCAGTTGTTTGACGAAGCCGCTCGCAAGTTCTGTGATCCAACCACCTCTTTTCCGTAGACAATACCTCCATTCATCGGCGATCCCATCACAATGAGAATCGATCCCACCTCGCTGCGTCTTTTTATCGCCATTGTCGAGGAGGGGTCGATCGCTGCCGCAGCCGAACGCGAACACCTTGCAGCCGCGGCGGTGAGCAAGCGCATCACCCAGCTGGAACAGGTGCTGCGCACGCAACTGCTGAGCAGGACCCACAAGGGGGTCGAGCCCACGGCCGCCGGAGTCGCGTTGCTCAACCTGGCGCGGCGCGCGGTGAGCTACCTCGACGACCTGAACGTGCAGATGCTGGACTATGCGGGCGGAGAGCGCGGGTTGGTACGGGTCTTCGCGAACATTTCGGCGATCACGCAGTTCCTGCCCGCCGATCTGGCGTCGTTTCTACGTGCCCACCCGCAGATTAACGTGCAACTGGAGGAGCGCAACAGCTCGGTGTCGGTGAAGGCCGTGGCAGAGAACGCTGCGGACGTTGGCATCTATACCGCATTTGCCCACAGCGAGCCCGTCGAGTCGCTGGCCTACGAAGTCGACCGCCTGGCGGTGATTGTCCGCAACGATCATCCGCTGGCAAGGCACAAGCGGGTCCGGTTCGCCGACACACTGGAGTGGGAATTCGTCGGCATGCGCACGGGCAGCTCGATCAACTCGCAGCTCGGCAAGATCGCCACCGAACTGAACCGGCCGTTGCGTTTGAAGATCCAGGTGACCGGTTACGACGCGCTGTGCCTGATGGTGTCGGCGGGCTTGGGCATCGCCATCGCTCCTCAGAAGCTCACCAATCTGTTTGCCAGACGGCTCGACCTCACGGAGATCATACTCGACGAACCTTGGGCGCAGCGGCAGTTGAGCGTCTGCGTACGCTCAGTCAATGCGCTGCCCGCGGCTGCGAAACTGTTCGTTCAGCATCTGCAGGCGTGTGCCGCCGCCCGCCGGTCCAAGGCATAGCTGTTTCAGCCGGTAGCCGCGCATCAGGCACCAGCCGGAGGTCACGCTGGGGCTTCGCTCCCCTGCAGGGCCAGGCGACCCATCGCGTTTCGTCATGGCCTGCTCGCCAAATACTGCTTCCCCGACGCCTGATCAGAGTCCTAGGATGCCCGATATTGCGTTCGACCGGTTCTGGCGGCTCCCCCGACAGGACGTTGGACGCTTCTTTCCGAACAGTGAAGCAGCAATGAAGACCGTCGAGCTCCAGCGGTGTGCCCGTATTGCCGTCGAAAAGTGCGGCAACGTAAAGCCGGGCGAGCGCGTATTGATCGTCACCGACACGATGCGCGATCAGTCGGTGGCGCAGGCATTGATGGCCGCCGCCGTCGCCGCGGACGCGCAGCCGGTGCTGACCGTCATGCCGACGCGCCGCAGCACGCCACAGGAACCCCCGGCCGCGGTGCTGGCGGCAATGCAGGCGTGTGACCTTGCCTTTCTGTACACCACCTACTCGATGACACACTCATCGGCGCGTGTCCAGGCGCAGAAAGCGGGCGCGCGCGTCATCTCCATGCCGGGCGTGACCGAGGACGGCTTTTTGCGGACCATGTCGATAGACATCGACCGGATGGTCAGCCTGACGAATCGCGTCGCCGATCGCGTTGCGAGCGCCCGCACGGCGCGGGTGACCACCGCGCTGGGCACGGACATGAAATACGAACTCGGTCATCCCGTGGCAACGCTGGACGGCATGGTGCAGAAGTCCGGCGACCTGGACGCTTTTCCGCCGGGACTGTTTCTCAGTGTTCCGCGGCTTGGCAGCGCCTCGGGCGTGGCGGTGGTGGACGGCGCCATCACGCAGATCGGGCGGGTGTCCGCGCCGGTCACGATGACTTTCGAGCGCGGGCGTCTGGTCAAAACCGAGGGCGGCACCGAAGCGGCACGCCTTACGCAGTTGCTGGCCAGCCTGAACGACGACAATGCCTACAACTTCGCAGCCTGGGGGATCGGCACCAATACCGGTGCAGCCCTGCTCGGCGAAGACCCCAGCTTCGAAGGAGAGCGTATTTTCGGCTGGACCCACGTCAGCACCGGCAGCAACGCCACGTTCCCCGGCGGCACAGTCCAGGCGAAGATTCACCTGGACGGCCTCATCAGCCAGCCCACCATTTATCTGGATGACCAGATGATTCTGCGCGACGGCAAGTTCGTCGGCGAGTTCGCTTGAGTCAACGGAGGAGCCCATGCACATCTATGAGGAGAGGACCACGAGCGTGGAAGACCAGGGCTGGCAGGCCCCGTCTCCGGTGATCCGTTTGCACGCGAGCGACGAGGTCGTCATCGCACGCCACCAACTGATCCCAGGAACGCGCGTCGCCGAAGAGAATGTCGTGGTCGCGGGTTTGATTCCGGCGGGCCACAAGATGGCAACGCGCGCGATCGCCAAGGGCGATCCGGTCCATCGCTATAACCAGATTATCGGCGTCGCCAAGCAGGATATCCGCCCTGGCCAGCATGTGCACACGCAGAACCTGGCGATGACCGAGTACGCGCGCGACTACGCCTTCTGCGTCGATGCGCGGCCGACCGAGTACGTTTCGCAACCGGCGACGTTCATGGGCATCGTGCGCCCCGACGGGCAGGTGGCCACCCGCAATTACATCGGCATCCTTACCAGCGTCAACTGCTCGGCGACGGTTGCGCGCGCCGTTGCCGACTACTTCCGGCGCGACATCCGGCCCGAAGCGCTGGCCGATTATCCCAACGTCGACGGGGTGGTCGCCCTGACCCATGGTGGCGGATGCGCGATCGATACGCAGGGCGAAGGCATCGCCATCCTGCGCCGAACCCTCGCCGGTTATGCGCGACATCCCAACTTTGCCGCGGTGCTTATCATCGGCCTGGGCTGCGAGGCGAACCAGATCGGCGGCATCGTGCAGACCCAGAAGCTCGCTCCGGGCCCCAAGTTGCAAACCTTCACGATCCAGGAGACGGGCGGCACGGCCAAGGCCGTCGCACTTGGCATCGAGCGGGTCAAGGAGTTGCTGGCGGATGCGAACACGGTAGTGCGTGAACCGGTGCCGGCCGGCCATCTCGTCGTCGGCATGCAGTGCGGCGGCTCGGATGGATACTCGGGCATTTCCGCCAATCCCGTGCTGGGCGCTGCCGTGGACATCCTGGTTCGCCATGGCGGCACGGCCATTCTTTCGGAGACGCCGGAGATCTACGGCGCCGAACACCTGCTTACACGGCGTGCGGTATCGCGCGCGGTGGGCGAGAAGCTGGTCAAACGCATTCAATGGTGGACCGACTACTGCGCACGCAACAACGCGGAGCTCGATAACAACCCCTCGGCCGGGAACAAGGCCGGCGGACTCACCACCGTGCTCGAGAAATCGCTGGGTGGCGTCGCCAAAGGCGGCACCAGCAACATGGTCGATGTCTATGAATACGCCGAACCGGTGACGAGCAAGGGCTTCGTCTTCATGGATACGCCCGGCTTCGATCCGATCTCGGCAACCGGCCAGGTCGCCGGCGGCGCCAACCTGATCTGCTTCACCACCGGCCGCGGTTCGGCTTATGGCTGCGTACCGGCGCCCTCGCTGAAGGCTGCCACGAACACGGCGCTGTGGAAGCGGCAGGAGGATGACATGGATATCAATTGCGGCGAGGTGATCGACGGCACCGCCTCGATCCAGGAACTGGGCGAGCGGCTGTTCCAGATGATGCTGGACGCGGCATCGGGCAAGAAGACCAAGAGCGAACAGCACGGTTACGGCCAGAACGAGTTCGTTCCCTGGCAGATCTCCGTGTATACCTGAAATCCGACTGTGCGGCGCGAACAAAGCCGCTTCGTTGAGTGAGCAACCATCGAGGTCATCGTGACGAATCGTAATGGCGGCACGGCCGCAGAAGTTTTCGACTACGTGATTGTGGGCGCGGGCGCGGCGGGTTCGATTCTCGCCAACCGGCTCTCGGCAGACGCGGGCGCAACGGTATGCCTTCTCGAGTCGGGGCCCCGGGACTGGCACCCGTACCTGCACATTCCAGCCGGCTTCATCAAGGTGCTGTTCAACCCCGCGTTCACCTGGCAGTTTTCCACCGAACCGGGCGAGAACACCAACGGCCGCCGCGTCCCGGTTCCAGTGGGGCGCACGCTGGGCGGTTCGACCGCGATCAACGGCCTGGTCTATAACCGCGGCCTGCCCTCGGACTACGATGCCTGGGCTGCCGCCGGGAACCGTGGCTGGAGCTTTACCGAGGTGCTGCCCTACTTCAAGCGCACCGAGCGCAAGATCGGCGCGGGCGACGACCGGTTCCGCGGCCGCAAGGGCGAGATGCCGATCACCGACATGGATTGGATCCACCCGATTTGCGAGGCTTTCATTAAGGGCGCCCAGGATTTTGGCATTCCGCGCAACCCGGACTACAACGGCGCCCGCCAGGAGGGTGTCGGCTACTACCAGCGCAACATCCTGCACGGCTGGCGGCAGACCACGGCGCGCACATTTCTGCGGCCGGCGGCCAGGCGCAGTAACCTCGAAGTGCGCACGCAGGCCACCGCCACGTCCGTGATCTTCGAGGGCAAGCGCGCGGTCGGCGTGCGCTACGTGCGCAGCAACGCGCCCGGCAGCGCGCGCGAGGTGCGGGCGCGGCGCGAAGTCATCCTGAGCTGCGGCGCGGTCAATACGCCGCGATTGCTCCAGATCTCCGGCGTCGGACCGGGCGCATTGCTTCAGTCCCTCGGTGCGCCGCTGGTGCACGAACTCGCCGGCGTCGGCGAAAACCTGCGCGATCACTATTCGATCCGCCTGGTCGGCAAAGTGCGCGACAGCATTACGATGAACGAACTGGCCGTCGGGCTGCGCCTGCAGGTGCAGATCGTGCGCTGGCTGTTGCGGCATCCGAATATCCTGGCGCTCAGCCCCTCGCTCGTGCACTGGTTCTGGAAGTCGCGCGAAGGGCTCTCCGAGCCCGACCTGCAAGGGGTCTTTACGCCAGCCAGCTATCGCGAAGGCTATGTCGGCCTCCTCGACAAGTTTCCGGGCATGACTTGCGGTGTGTGGCAGCACCGCCCGTTCAGCATCGGGCACGTCCGCGCAAGATCGCTGGATCCGTTCGACAATCCGATCGTGCAGCCCAACTTCCTCACGGACGAGCGCGACCAGCAGGTGCTGATCGGCGGTATGAAGATAGCGCGCCGGCTGCTGCGTTCGACTCCCCTGGCGCCGTACTTCGCCGAGGAAATACTCCCCGGGCCGGGCGTCACCACCGACGATCAGCTGCTGGATTTCGCTCGCAGCTTCGGCGCCTCCTGCTATCACGTCATGGGCACCGCGCGCATGGGCCCGGCCAGCGATCCGACCGCGGTAGTCGACGATGAGCTGCGCGTGCGGGGAATCGAGGGGCTGCGGGTCGCCGATGCTTCGATTATGCCGAACATGCCCTCGGCGAATATCTGCGCGGCAACGATGATGATTGCCGAAAAGGCGGCTGACATGATTCGGGGCCGCGCGCCCGCCCCCGCGGAAGCCGTTGCGGTAAAGTCCGCAAGCGTGTCCGAGCGCCACGGAGTCGTGGCCTGAGCCCACTCCTCGCCATGACCGTCAAGACAGCCGACCTCTGCGACGCGCGCAATGACGCGCAAGCCTGCCGCGCGAATTTCCTCGGCTGGGGCCGCCGGCGTGCCTTCGAGGGCAGGATAAGAACAATTACTTGCCGGGGCGAGATCGCGCTCATCCGGCAGCTCGTCGCGCAACCCGGCGAAGGCTGCGTTCTGGTCATCGACAACGGCGGCGCGCTCGATTGCGCGGTGTTCGGCGACGCGATGGCCGGGCAAGTGCTGCGCAACGGCTGGTCAGGTGTCGTCATCCATGGCGTGCTCCGGGACGTCGCGGAGATCGACCCCATGCAGATCGGAGTAAAGGCGCTGGGTACTCATCCGCGGCGCGGGACTCTGACCGGCGGCGGCCAGGTCGATGTGCCGGTGACGTTCGGCGGCGTGACGTTCGTCCCCGGGGCGTGGGTCCTGGCGGACGAGGACGGCGTAGTGGTCGTGCCGGAGCTTCCCGCGCCGGCAGCACCATGACCGGGGCGACGACATGAGCGCCGGGCGAACACTCTACGACAAGATCTGCGCGGCCCACACCGTGCGCAGGCTCGATGACAAAGGGCATGTCCTGCTCTACGTCGATCGCCACTTCCTGAACGAGTACACCAGTCCCCAGGCCTTCAGCGCCTTGCGTGAGGGCGGACATCGGGTGTGGCGCCCGCGCGCGTCGCTGGCGGTCGTGGACCATGTCAACTCCACCGCGCCCCAGCGCACCAGCGTGATCAACGACCCCGCGAAGGCCCAGCAGGTCCGGCATCTTGCACGCAACTGCGCGGATTTCGGCATCCAGTTGTTCGACCTGCTCGACAAGCGCCAGGGTATCGAGCACGTCGTGGCGGCCGAACAGGGCTTCGTCCTGCCCGGGATGGTAGTCGCCGCGGGCGACAGCCACACCACCACCCACGGCGCATTGGGCGCGCTGAGCTTCGGCATCGGGACCTCCGAGATCGAGCACGTGCTCGCAACGCAAACGCTCGTGTACCGGTGCATGCGCAACCTGCGTGTCACGATCGACGGCGCCTTGCAGCCAGGCGTCACGGCGAAGGACCTTATCATGTCGCTGATCACACGCATCGGCGCATCCGGAGCCAGTGGCTTCGTGATCGAGTTCATCGGCAAGACGATCGCGGCCATGAGCGTCGAAGGGCGCATGACCATCTGCAACATGAGCGTGGAAGCCGGAGCTCGTGGTGCGCTGGTGGCGTCCGATCAACGCGTGCTGGAGTATCTGAAGGACAAACCGATGGCGCCCCGCGGAGCGCTGTGGGACCAGGCCGTTGCGGCCTGGAGTGCTTTGCACAGCGATCCCGATGCGGTCTTCGATCGCGAAATCGCATTGAATGCGAACGAGATCGCCCCGATGGTTTCATGGGGAACCAGCCCGGATCAATCCGTTCCCGTCGATGGCTGCGTGCCCGATCCGGCAATGGAACCCGATCCGTTGCGCCGCCGTGCGATGGATGCAGCGCTGCGCTATATGGCGCTCGCCCCGGGGATGCGACTGCAGGATGTAAAGATCGATCGCGCTTTCATCGGTTCGTGCACGAACGGCCGCATTGAAGACCTGCGCGCCGCGGCTCAGGTGGCACGCGGGCGGCGGGTCGCGCCGGGCGTGCGGGCCATGGTGGTGCCCGGTTCGACAGCGGTGCACGACCAGGCCGAGGCCGAAGGCCTGCACCGGATCTTTCTGCATGCGGGCTTCGAATGGCGCCAGTCCGGCTGCTCCATGTGCGTGGCGATGAACGACGATCATCTGCTGCCCGGCGAGCGCTGCGCGTCGAGCACTAACCGCAACTTCGAAGGCCGCCAGGGGGCCGGCGGCAGGACGCACCTGATGAGCCCCGCGATGGTGGCGGCCGCCGCCATCGCAGGCCGCCTCGCCGACGTGCGCACATTGGAGGCGTAGATGGAGCCGTTCAACACAGTGACGGGCGCCGCCGCGCCGCTGCTCCTGCCCAACGTCGATACCGACGCCATCATGCCCAAGCAGTTTCTCAAGGGCATCGACCGCAGCGGTTTGCGCGACGGGTTTCTGTTCGATTTGCGCTGCTTCGCGGACGGCGCCCCGCGCCCCGATTTCATTCTCAATCAGGCGCCCTGGGCAGCAGCGAGTTTCCTCGTGGTCGGACCCAACTTCGGTTGCGGCTCGAGCCGCGAGCATGCCGTCTGGGGCATGCGTCAGTTCGGCATCCGCGCCGTCATCGGCACGACGTACGGCGGCATTTTCCAGGACAACTGCGCGCGCAACGGCGTGCTCACGATCTCGCTGCGGCCGGACGAGGTCGAGGTGCTGGGCCAGCAGGTGAGCGAGCCGAGCGCAAACCGCCTCACAGTCGACCTTCCGTCACAAACCGTTACCATTGCAACGACCGGCCGGTCAATGCGGTTCGAGATCGACGCGCTCACCAAGAACGCGCTGACGCAGGGTATGGATGCGGTGGCGGCGACGCTGCAGGACGCGGACAAGATTCGTGACTTCGAAAGGGCGTACTTCCTGACGCGCCCGTGGTTGGCTTGAAGCACGCTGTATAACGATACGAAAACCCGAAGCCGATAGGAGCGGCAACAGCATGAGACCACAACTCGACGAAACCAATCTGATGATGAGCCGCCGCAACTTTTTTGCGGCAGGCGCAGCTTCTCTCACCCTGGCGGCCGCCGGCAAGGTCACCTTGGCAGCGGCTGCAGAACGCAATTCAATGCCCACGAAGCCGTCCGATGGACGCGCTTCGGTAAATGCACTGGTCTTCGATGTCTTCGGCACCGTGGTGGATTGGCGCGGCTCCATCATTCGCGAAGGACAGTTGCTCGGAAAGCGCAAAGGCATCGAAAGGGATTGGGTCGCATTTGCCGATGCCTGGCGAGGCGGCTACCAGCCGGCCATGCAACGCGTGCGCGGCGGGCAGATCGCGTGGACGAACATCGATGGCCTGAACCGGCTGATCCTGAACGATCTGCTGCGCGAGTTCGACATCAAGGGCTTATCCGAAGAGGAAATCGATCACTTCAACCGCGCCTGGCACCGACTGTGGCCCTGGCCTGATTCCGTGGGCGGATTGCACCGCCTGAGCTCGGGCTACATCGTGTCGACCTTGTCCAATGGCAACGTGAGCCTGCTGACTAATATGGCGAAGTATGCAGGGCTGCCGTGGGACTGCATCCTGTCCGCGGAACTGTTCGGCCATTACAAGCCCGATCCGGAGGTTTATCTCGGTGCCGCCAAGCTGCTCGGCCCCGCGCCGGCCCAGGTCATGATGGTGGCGGCGCACGTGGACGATCTCAAGGCGGCGCGGAAGGTCGGTCTCAAGACGGCGCTGGTCACGCGTCCTCTCGAGTTCGGGCCGAAGCGAAAGGCCGATACTGCGGAAGACGGCGCCGGCGTCGCGGATTTTATCGCGACCGATTTCATGGATCTCGCGGCACAGCTCGGCGTGTAACGGCGATTGCGCGCAACGAGGAGCGACCATGAGCCAGGATCGAGTTCTAGCCACTTATCTGATCGAGACGCCGCATCCGCTCGAGCATGCCGCCGCGGTGATCGCCGGAGAGCAGTCGAGCGGCACCTTCGTGTCGGTGCCGGGCGAGACCAGCGAACTGAAGGAGCGCTTCGGGGCACAGGTCGAGCGCATCGAAGGGCTCGATACGGTGGCCACGCCGAGCTTGCCGGGAAGCAAGCCGCCGCGTTCAAACGCCGAGCGCATCGAGTACCGCCGTGGCCGGGTTGTCATCTCTTTTCCGCTGCATAACTTCGGCCCTTCGCTTCCCAGCCTGCTCGCCACGGTGGCAGGCAACCTGTACGAGTTGCAGGAACTGTCCGGAATCCGGCTCGAGGATCTCGATCTGCCGCAGGCATTCGCGCAACGCTATCCCGGCCCGGCTTTCGGCATCGAGGGCACGCGCAAGCTTGTCCAAGTAGCAGGCCGCCCGCTGATCGGGACGATCGTCAAGCCCAGCATCGGCCTGTCCACCGAGGCGCTGTGCAAGCTGGTGCGCGACCTGGCGTCGGCTGGCCTGGACTTCATCAAGGACGACGAACTGCAGGCCGATCCGCCCTATGCGCCTCTGGCGCAGCGAATTGTCGCGGTCATGGGCGAAATCGAGCGTGTAGCCGATGCCACCGGCAAGAAGGCCATGTATGCCTTCAACATTACCGGCGACGTGGACCACATGCTGCGCGGCCACGACCTGGTCAAGAAGCACGGCGGCACCTGCGTGATGATCAACATCAACAACGTTGGCTTCGCGGCGCTCGCGCACGTGCGGCGCCACTGCGAGTTGCCGATCCACGGCCACCGCGCAAACTTCGGCGCGATGGCGCGCCATCCGCTGCTTGGTATCGGTTTCACTGCGTACCAGAAGCTGTGCAGGCTCGCCGGTGTGGACCATC
>JANMYN010000587.1:0-3052 GCA_031382195.1 Betaproteobacteria bacterium | reverse complement strand
ATGGATTTCTCCTTCACCCCCGACCAGCTGGCAATCCGGGATGCGATTGCCAAGCTGTGCACCCGCTTCGACGCGCAGTACTGGCTCGAGCGCGACCGTGACGGCGGCTTTCCGGAGGACTTCTACCGCGCGATTGCCGAGGCCGGCTGGCTTGGCATTGCCATGCCGCCGCAATATGGCGGCGCCGGACTGGGCATTACCGAAGCCGCGCTGATGATGCAGACGATCAGTGAATCGGGCGCAGGCTTCTCCGGGGCGTCGGCCGTGCACATGAATATCTTCGGCCTGAATCCGGTGGTCGTGTTCGGTACCGAACAGCAGAAGGCGCGATGGCTGCCGCGACTGATCCGCGGCGAACAAAAAGCCTGCTTTGCCGTCACGGAGCCGAACGCGGGACTCAATACCGCGAAGATCGCGACCACGGCGCGCCGCGATGGGGAGCGCTATATTCTGCGCGGACAGAAGATCTGGATCTCGACGGCGCAGGTCGCCGACAAAATGCTGGTGCTGGCGCGAACCGCCGCAGGCGGCGGGAAGGCGACCGACGGCCTGTCGCTGTTCTACACAGATTTGGACCGGCGCTTCGTCGAGGCGCGCGAGATCGAAAAGATGGGGCGCAACGCGGTCGATTCGAACCTGCTGTTCATCGAAGAACTCCCGGTGCCGGTAGAAGATCGCGTCGGCGAGGAGGGCAAAGGCTTCGATTGCATCCTGCATGGCCTGAATCCCGAGCGCATTCTGATCGCGGCCGAGGCAATTGGCCTGGGTCGCGCCGCACTAGGGCGGGCGGTCGCTTATGCCAAGGAGCGCGTGGTCTTCGATCGGCCGATCGGCCAGAACCAGGCCATCCAGCATCCGCTGGCGCGCTGCTGGATGGAACTTGAAGCCGCGGATCTGATGGTGTTCAAGGCCGCAGCGCTGTATGACCGCGGCGAACCATGCGGGGCGGAATCGAATGCGGCAAAGTATCTCGCCGCGGAAGCCTGCTTTCGCGCCTGCGAGCAGGCCATGCTGACGCACGGCGGCATGGGCTACGCAAAGGAATACCACATAGAACGTTACATGCGGGAATCGATGATTCCGCGCCTGGCACCCGTCAGCCCGCAACTCATCCTCTGCTTTATCGCCGAGAAAGTGCTGGGTCTGCCGAAATCGTACTAAAGTGAGATCAGCGGTGGCCGAGCAGTACGATCACCGAACTGACAGACAGGATTAATGCCGCGACTGCAAGGATGCAGCCGGCAGTACGTGGAGAAGATTCGAACAAGCGGTCGAGCGGCACATGTAATTCATCTGCGCCTTTGGCGAACTGCCGCGACGAATACCAACGGTTCGTGCGCATTTCGAGAGCAGCGAGCGCTCGCGGAAAAAATCCGAGAATAATGCCGATCGCGACCGCCAGCACGCTGCCGATGATCAGGAACGTTACCAGGCTTTGGATAACCCAAGGTCCGATAAAAGAAGAACGCCTGACGCCGAAAACGGAAGTCACGGCGACGGCATCCACCTTTGCCGCCAGCATGAATATCGAGAAAATTCCGCCGAGGATGAAGAGGGCACTGAACCAACGCCGGTACTTGTGAACGAACGGTTCGATCTCGTGCTGTGCCTCCATCGATTCGAGATTTTTACGCGCCGAGATCCAGCGATTCATTGGACCGAACAGGTGGAAAACCCGGGCCCGGAAAACGATCAGGCCGATTCCGAGGCCGACGCCGAAAATTCCCGAAACCAGAAAGAACAGGAAAACGACCGGAACCAGAATCTCGTCGACCATATAATTGTTGAGGTGCGGCATGAGGCCTCCACTCTAGAGGGCAAAACCGTTAACCGTCGACATGGGCCTGCCGCAGACTGCTGACCCGGAGTTCGATCTCTCGCCTCCCGGCTTCCTGCCAAGCGGCAAATCCGCTGGCCGCACTATAAACCATACGAGGAACCCGCCAACTTCATTTTTTCCTGTTGATAACGTCAGCCGGGCTTCGCGGCGCGGTCAAGCCGGCGCATCGGGTCAAATCCGATGGCCGGCAGATACACCTAATTTACGCGATGACAATTCAATGCATCCACGGCCGACAGGACAGCCCATGCATGTGAACGGCGAGATCGGCGGTTTGTAATAAACTGGCGAGACCGATTAGGCCGATTACCGGGAACTTAAATACAATGGACACCCAGACTCTGTTTGCACATCTGCGCAATTTCGACACCCCGACCATCGCAAATGCACTGGAGGTTGCGCAGGGAAAACGCTCGATCAGCGGTTTCACGCGTCAAACCTACCTCTGCGCGTTCCCTAAACTACCGGCCATCGTCGGGTTCGCCAGAACGGCCAGCATCCGCTGCTCCACGCCGTATGACCCGGCGGTCCGCAGAAAAAACCAGGTCGCCTATTACGAATATGTGGCACAGGGCGACCAGCCGACCATCGCAGTCATCCAGGACGTCGACAGTCAGCCCGGACTCGGGGCGTTCTGGGGAGAGGTCAATACCCATGTCCACTGGGGACTCGGGTGCATGGGTACGCTGACCAACGGATCGATGCGCGACCTCGACGCAATGCATCCGCAGTTTCAGTGCTTCGCCGCGACGCTGTCGCCGAGCCACGCCTGGGTGCAGGTCGTCGAGACCGGCAAGCCTGTGGAAGTCCTGGGCCTGGCGGTCGCGGATGGCGATATCGTGCATGCCGATCGCCACGGCGCAGTCACCATCCCGCGCGACGTGCTCGAAAAACTGCCCGAGGCGATCGATCTGATGGCCCGCCGCGAGAAAGTCATTCTCGACGCCGCGCGCAAATCTGGTTTCGGCATCGCCGCTTTGCGCGAAGCCTTCGCCGCTTCCGACCAGATCAAATAGCCGCGTCTGCTCTGCGGTGAGTGTTTTGACGAGGGCATCCTTGCGACGCTGGCCCTATTCCGGAGCCCCGGAGCCATAAATCATTCGACTCACAACAAAGTCGGATGAACCATAAAAAATAATGGCGACGTAGAAGTCATTTCGCAAACAGCATCTCTGGATTTTCGAACGCCTTGAACTCGATCGCGTTGCCGCA
>JANMYN010000584.1:0-2917 GCA_031382195.1 Betaproteobacteria bacterium | reverse complement strand
GCGTAGAAGCCCTGCACGCTGCCATTAGTCCCGACGTCCGGGACATAGATCGAATGGAAGATAAACTCTCGGCCTCTTGACTGTACCGGGTTCTCAAAGCTGACGTGTTCGCCCTGTAAGGCGCGCGCCACCTGGTCAGCGATAGGTACATAACCCGCCTCACCGCGTATCTCGCGCATAGAGCGACCGATCAGCGTCGCGGTGTCCACGCCGAATACCTGACCGACCATTACATTCGCGAACCGATACTTTCCCTCGTGGTCGATGTAGGCCACCATCGCGGGGAGACTGTCGGTGATCAGCCGCAGCCGCTGCTCGCTTTCGCGCAATGCCTCTTCGGCGATCTTCTGGGCGCTGAGGTCCTTACCGATGCCGAGGAAGCCGGAAAGCTGTCCGCTGGCATCGGTGAGCGGCGTGACCGACAGCCTCACCGGAAAGCGGCCGCCGTCCTTGCGAATGTAGATCCAGTCGTTTTCGTCAGTTAATCCCCGACGTGCTTTTGCGACGAGGACCTCAAAGCCCGGCTCGACGGGGTATCCCAGTTGCTGCGACAACACCTGCGCCCTCGCCGCGATTTCGGCCGGATTGTGAAGGATTGCCGGAGTTGCTCCAACGAGTTCCCCGGTCGCGTAGCCAAGCATGCGCGCCGCGCCCGCGTTGATCGTGCGGATCACGCCCAGGGGATCGGTGGAGATCATCGCGAAGTCGGCACTATTGAGCATCGCCTGCTGCCAGGCGTTGGTCTGCGACACGGCGATGCGCTGTTCGTGAATGCGCTGCAATGCGCGCGCGCTCCACCATACCAGCGCCGCGAAGATCACCACATTGCTCGCAGCGAATATGGCCAGCCCGAAGGCGCCCGAATAATACCCGGCTTGCTCGCCTTGCCAGCGCAGCCATCCGACGAACGGAGGAACCAGGATGGCGGCAGGCAGCAGGCGGCGAAGGATCAGCCCTCCAGCCGTGTTGCCCGCGATCTGACGAATGAAGGACGCGCCTGGGCGTGCGCAGACCAGCGCGATGCTGAAAACTACGAACAGGATCGCGGTATGCAGGGCCATCGAAGTCAGGGCCGCGATCCGGTAGAGCGCATCGACGCCGTAGAGGTATCCCAGAATCGCAACAAACGAAATCGCCGCGATGCTGAGTGCAAGCCAGTTGCTCGGGCGCTTGCCGCCGCGCGTATCGACGTCAATCAACAGCAGGGCGGCTCCCAGAAGAACGATGTTCACGGCCGTCATCGGCGCCATGCGCCCTGGGGCAGCGGTGGCTGGCGAGGGCAGAGGGTCGTCGAACAAAATCTGGTCGATGCCCAGGTTCCATCCGAATGCGTATTCGCCCAGGGTAAGGAGCCCCAGTCCAACGATCAAGACGGCCATAGTCCGCGCAACCCAGTCGGTCGGCCGCAATGTCGCAGCGTCGGCCCGCGGTCGAGACAATCGTAGGCAGACGCCGCTCACGACGAACGCCGCCGCGGCGTTGGCCTTCATCGTTACCAGGCCCGGCAAGAGGCTCGTCAGCGATGGGACGTCCACTGCCCAATCCAACAGGACCAGGCCTGCAGCGGCCGTCACGCCAAGCCCGACGAGCTCGGAGAACCGCGCTATTCGATGCTCAAACCCGATGTCAGGGGCATTTGCCAAGGCTCACCTCCACCAAGCGAGAAAACCGGATTGCACACGAGGCGCCGCGAAAGTTGAGAATTCGATGCTCGTCCGGGAGCGGTTCAGAAGTGTCCACATATCCTAGACACCCTGTGTGGGCCGAACGTTCGATGGCGGTCGATCTCCAATCGGCCGCGAATCGACTGGCATGGGTCAGCCAGGAGCGCAAAAACCAGCCAAACCAGCGCCCGATTATGCTCAGCGTTGAACGTCCGGCTCGGAGAGAATAGACCGGCCACCTCGCGTCGATTGCGCCGTTGAACGGCCGCTCTCAGCGACTTGGCTGTACAGCCGCTGTTGGCCGGTTCCGGCCTTTGCTGAAACAAAACTCTTGACGCAATCACGCACTGCATGTGAGATCAAATCTCGACTCCTGGAGCTTAGGTTCTTACTCAGTCCTCAGTCCTCATCACCCAGTCCTGTCTTCACTTTCCTCTTTCCCCTCGTTTTATTACCCCATACGCGAAATGCGCACGTTCGACAGCGCCAGTCGATCGGCGAGTGTTCGCAGAATCGCCCTGACGAAGCGCCGCTGACAGCGCTCGCTGAGGGTATCGAGTTTCTCGCGCGGAAATTCAACAAGCACCGAATCGACCGTGGTTTCGACCGTTGCCTGCCGCGCTACGGGATGCCCGTGGATGAATGGCTGCTCGCCGAACCATTCGCCGGTTGCGAGCACATTGAGGAGCCGGCCACGCAGCGTGACCTTGGCTTCACCGTCGGCCAGCAAAAACAAACTGTCTCCCGGCTCCCCTTCGCGCACCACCCTCGTATAGGACGGCAGTCTGGACCAGTTTCCCGCCGCGACGAATTCCCAGATTTCAGCATCGTCGAGTTCTGCCAGCATGGGGCGGGACTTGAGCGCGGTGAATCTTTCGCTGTCAGGAATGGTTTTGTCGTACTGGCTCAATCGTCCCGCCTTGGCCAGATCCAGTGCGAACTCGGCCCAGTCCTTATAGCGGTCGCCAGGCGCCTTCTGCAAGGCGCGCATGACGATTTCATCCAGAGCGCCGGGCAGGTCGGGCCGAACGCGCAACAGCGGTTCGGGATCGACGGTCACTAGCTTATGCAGCACCTGGCCATTGGTCGCGCCGGTAAACGGGCGCTTTCCAGCCAACATCTCGTAGAGCACGACACCGAGCGAAAACATGTCGCTCTGATGGGACAACTGCGCGCCGCTCGCCTGCTCCGGAGAAGCATAGTAGGGCGATCCGGCATCCATGATCTGCGTATGAGCCGCGTCGCGGATGAAG
>JANMYN010000566.1:0-6361 GCA_031382195.1 Betaproteobacteria bacterium | reverse complement strand
CAGCCGAGCGCGATCTCGCCCGGCAATTGGGCGTGGTCACTGCGCTGCGATTTCAACGTCCGCTCTTGGATCAGACGCATGCCTGCGCTCGATCGATCCCGATGGGATGGCCCTCTAATTTATTGAATGTCGGCTTTGCCCCGATTAAATAGCCGGATCGGGGAGCAGACAGCGTCTTGAGTGGGTCGAAAACGCACGGCGTCCCATCTTGACGCGCGACAATCCAGCAGCCGTCAGCTGCCCCCGGGAAACGGGACATGCGTGCGCGCGACGGCAACCATGTAGCCGAAAACGAGCAGCGCGAGAACCCAGGCGATGATCCTCGCGCGCCGCGTGCGGCCGCGCCGGATGGCCACGGTACCAAGCAGGATATAGAGCACCAACGCGAGGACCTTGGCAGTCAGCCAGGGCTGCACGAACGGATATTGCGCGGTCATTATCGCCAGCGCTATTGCGCTGGCGAGCAGTACCGTATCGACGACATGCGGAACCACGCGCACCCAGCGCGCAGCGAGTTTTTCGGGAGCCGCCATCATCCACACTCCGCGCAGGAAGAACAGGCTGAAGCTCGCGATGACGGCGCCGACGTGCACGTACTTGATCGCGAAGTAACTCATGACCCGAATATCCAGCCGTGGCTGCCTGCGACAGCGCCCGCAATCGTGATCACGCTCGCCGCCAGCAACGCCCAATGCATCCGGGCAATGATTGAAATCGTGCCTTCCGGGTCCCGCTGCGCGCGCGCCTGGAACCAGCGATGCAACCACAGGGGCTCGAGCACGAACAGCATGAGCGTGAACACGCCCCAGACCAGCACCATCGCGTGCATCCACCAGTAGTGCACATCGGCGAATCGGGGCCATGCGCCGAGACTGTGCACGAGATAGAACCCGCTCAGTCCGGTGAGCAGCGTCGTCAACCTCGCCTGGCGGGCAAAACCGGCTTCCACGCTCTCGAAAAACTCGACTCGTTCGGCGGGCGCGCGCATTTGCTTCACCGCCGGCAGCAGCACGGCCGTGACGAAGGCCACCCCGCCGATCCACAGCACCACGCCCACAACATGCAGGACACGGGCAAGGTAGTAGTCGTCCATTGGCTGGGTCGGCTATTGCTGCAAAGGCGAGACCGTCGCACCCACCGGCAGCGATTGCTGTGCTCGCGATTCCATGCCTGCCTCCGTACGAACTGAAAACTCGCAGAACGCGTACTCGTGCGCCACCCTACACGAATCCTCGTCGAATACTATTGATCCAAGTCAAGGCGCTCACCACTGCAGCGGGACCAGAATTCATCGGAAAGGCGCAACTACTCGCCGAATATCACCGGTTCGAAGCGGATTTCGGCAGCATCAATTTCGGTATCGAGAACATTGACAGTCAGTTTGTCGCGCAACTGTGAAATCGTGATCTCACCCTTTGCGACCTCGGTCTTCATCTCATTGAGCAAGTTGTTGTAAGTGTTTTTCAATTCGTCGATCTTCGCCTGCTTCTCCAATGCGCTCAATTCGATCAGGTTTTCCACCCCGGGCATGACCTTGGACGGCGGAAACGCGCTTTTTTGTGGTCGCGCAGCCGACTGTCAGCGCTAGCAGGCACGACGCGAATACGGGAGAACGCCAGCCACGTCAGGCGCATGGTGTGCGCAAAAAGCACGATCCGGCCCGGAACGCGCGTTGACAAGGTAAAGTCCGCACTCGGCTTCGGGCGGGACTGGATAGGCCAGGCCATCTGTACCGACCAATACCGAAAATGTACCCCAGCCGGCTCGCACGCTGGGGCGCTAAACCCGGTAAAAAATCTTCCGCAGAAAATGAAACCCGGAAAAATCGCACAGTACCACCTTGCCACGCTGGTGGCCGCCCTCGCCTTCACCACCGGCCACGCGGCTCCCGGCGACGTACTGACCCAGGGCTACAACTCCTACCGCACCGGCGCGCAACTCGAGGAAAAGATATTGACCGTCGATAACGTCGGGCCCGCGACTTTCGGCAAGACGGCCAGCCTGCAGGTGGACGGTTACGTGCATGCCCAGCCGCTGGTCGTCCACGGCCTGAAAATGGATGGAGAAGCAGCCGTTGACGTGGTTTACATCGCGACCGGAAATAATTCGGTATTCGCCTTCGACGTCACCGGCAACCGTGATCAGTTGCTGTGGAAACGCCATCTGACCGCTGCGCGAGCGGAGGGCACGGGGCGAGACATTGGCATTCTGAGCACGCCGGTCATCGACCGCAAAACCGCGACGCTGTTCGTCGTAACCGGCGCTATCGGAGAAAACAAGGGCCGCTACTCGTTGCACGCGCTCAACCTGCGCGACGGGTCTGAGAAACAGGGCGGGCCGATCCTGATCGGCGGCCGCGTGCAGGTGGACGGACAGGCAATCGAATTCCAGCCGACCGACAAGCGCATCGCGGTACAGCGCGCCGCGCTCGCGCTGGCCAACGGCAAACTCGTTGTGGCGTTCGGCGGCGATTTTTTCGAGGGCTGGGTATTTGCTTACGACACGGCGGATCTGCGCCGGCCGCCGGCGGCGATCTGCACCACCTGCGTGAGTCTCGTCCACTCGATCTCAAAGGCCGACTATCTGTCTGCCGAATGCACTTTCCTCGGCCCCGGCGGCGGCATCTGGCAAAGCGGTCGCGGCCCGGTCGTCGACGACCGCGGCATGATCTATTTTTTTACGGGCAATAAGGCCCATATCATCAAACAGGGATGCCTGATTCCGGAAGGTCGCAACGCGTGCGCGCAGTGCGCGTTGCCCGGCGGCTGTGCCTGCGGCGGCGTGGGCCAGGAGAAGGTGTGCCGGGGCCCCGACACCTGCATCGCCAACCAATCGCGGGATCGCCGCTCCTTCGATATGCACGAAGCATTGATCAAGCTCGATCCGGATCGGGACTTGCAGATTGCGGGTTGGTTCCGGCCCGACAACTGGAACGCCGCAGGCATTCACGGACTGGAGTTCAATGACCTCGATCTCGGCGGCTCCGGCCCGCTGTTGATTCCGGGCACGTCGCATTTGGTCGGCGGCGGCAAGGAAGGCGTGATGTATCTGCTGGATGCTGATCTGCCGCGGGATCGCCCATCGCCCCTGCAGAGTTTCGCGGTCGCTTCCGTTCCGAATCCACCGCTGCAGTATTACCGGCACATTCTCGGCGGACCGGCGCTCTGGTCGCGCCCCACGGACCCCGACGGCTCCAGGCTGTTCGTTTGGCGGATGAATGATACGTTGCGCAGTTACCGGGTCACCGACCATTTCGCAGATTGCGACCGGCAGGATGTTCAGCCAACCGGCATGGACAACTGCCACAGCATCGCAACCAGCACGGAACAGATCAACCACCATCCGGGCGGCATACTGTCGATCTCCGCCAACGGTGGGAAAGCAGACTCGGCCATCGTCTGGGCCTACACCAGTGCTGTGGGCAACGGCCCCGGCAAGCTGATGGCGTTCAAGGCGATGCCCGAGGCGGCGGCGCCCGAACGGCTGAAAAAAATCTGGGACAGCGACGCCTGCGCGGGCGACGCCATTGAAACCGGTTCCACGTTCGCTGCGCCAACCGTCTCCAACGGCCGCGTCTACGTGGCGACAGGCGCTGACCGCATCGATGTGTTCGGACTGATGGCACAAAGGCCCTGCGCATACGCGCCGCAACCGGAAGCTTCGGAGCATCTGCAGAACTTCTGAGAGCAACACCCCGCGCGGCAGCGCCTCCGCATGCGCCGGCGTACGCGGTGAACACATTTGCAACGGGTATGCTCCGTCCGTTCACCAAGCAAACCGACACAACGAATGCTCGATATCGACGCGATCTGCCTTACGGTTGTCGCGCTGACCTACGGCGTCGTCGTGTTTTCCATTGAATTGATGTCAACCAGCTTGAGGGCCGTCTCGCGCCTCTTCAATCATCCGGCCGTAGCCGATACTCCGTCAGGCGTTCGCGGACGAAGACAATGTCGTCCGCCTGGATCGGATCGGTAAGCTTGGCATCGATCAAAATCAATTCGCCGTTCGGCATGCGCCGATGAATGCCGACGCCGCGCTCGGTAGCCCGCGCCGTCAGCCCGCCCCCAAGTGACAGGGCTTGCATCACGATCGTATTGCGCTCCAATCGATAGGCACCGGCGCGCTGCACTTCGCCGTAGATATAGAAAACCGGGGCGCGCCCCACGTAAATTGTGTCGCCATTCTCGAGCTGAATATTTTTCGACGGGTCACCGCCGTGGAAAAGCGCCAGAACGTCTATTTCGAATTCTTCAGACTTACCGCCACGGTTAGTCTGAATTCTCACCGTCTCGGCTCCCGTGGTGCTTATGCCACCGGCCAGAGACAGAATGTCCGTCAGGCGCGACGCGCTTTCCTCGAGCACATAGTTGCCTGGCTTTACAACCTGTCCGAGGACGTATACCTGCCGGCTGCGCACCTGGACGATGGAAACAAAAACCTGCGGCTTGATGATGAAGCCGCCACGCTTCAACTGCTCGCCGATTCGGATTCCTGCCTCGGCCGTCGTCAGACCGGCCAATCCGACTTCGCCAATCAACGGAAACACGATTGAGCCCGACTGGGAGATGCGCGTATCAGTTGTCAGATCCGGGTTCTGAAACACCGTAATGCGTATGCTGTCACTTGCGCCGAGAACGTCGCGTGCCTGGACCAGATTGCCTGGCTGGCTGCTACTTCCACTTTGGGGAGTAGCGCGTGCCTGCATGGTTTCGCGTGCCTGGACGGTATCACGTGCAGCCGCCGGCAATTCGCGTACCGGCGATGTCGATGGTTCGCGCGCATCGGAATAGACCGGCGCCGCGATGACCATCGCCGGAATCAGGACCCACGCCAAGGTCCGCAAAGTATTGGTCGGCGAGAAGCAGTACTTCCTCATGAGTCGCATAACAAACCTCTTTTCAAGGTTCCCGGTGGGTGGGGAGGATGTTGTATCCCGATGCTCACGCGTGGCGGTATCCGTGCGCCACCCGATATGAATTCACCCGGACTTGCTGGCAGCGCGCGACAAGGCTCTCGCAGCTCGCCTCGAACACGAGGCGCCCTGCCGTGTACGCCCGGGCCGTCAGACACGTGCATCGTCCGGCGCGGTATTACGTACACCTGATGCTCGAAGAGCGCGGCGTAGCCATCGTCCAAGAATCCATCTGCCGAGCAGGTTAGCCGTGAGATATTTAGTGCGAATTTCCCGTCATGATCCGATCGGACTATCGGCCGCGCCTTGTTGGTTTTCCCGCCGCGCGAAAGTGGATCCGCGTGGCTGGTTTCGAGGTGGTCTGCAATGCCGAAACAACGCACCGGTACGACGTGGTATACCGGGCCCTATCTGCGTATTACGGTTGCCCTTGTCGGAGCGAGGACGGTACCGGCTCCGGGTCGAACGGCTCCAGCGCGCGGATCGCCTCGAGCAGTGCGGCATCGAAGGCATCGGGGCCTGCCCGCCCGGCCCCGCACATTGCGTCCAGTCCGGAGAGCACGTCTTTCTCCAGAATGCCGATCGTATTGTTGGATTCGTAACCTTCGCGCGACCAGTCGATGTCATGGAAGTGGTCGCCGAACCAGGTCGATCCGGAACTTGCCATCATGACCGACCGCAGCGCATCCAGGTCCGCGCCCAACGCGCGCGCGTGGGCATAGGCCCGGCGCACGGCCACGACGGAGGCGCTCGCCACATAGTTGTTCAGCACCTTTGCCGTCATCCCCGCGCCCAGCGGGCCGAGCCTGAACAAATGCTGACCCATCGCCTGGAAAAGCGGCGCCAGCCGGTCCAGAGCGTCATCAGGGCCACCCAGCATGAAGCTCAAACGGCGGTGGCGTGCCGCATGCGGAGCACCGGACATCGGTGCATCGACCAGGGTGACATCAGTGGGAAGTCGGTTCCTCAGCTCGGGCATGAAACGCGGCGACAAGGTGGAGCTTACAATCAACGTGTGCGGATGTTCCGCGCGCGCGAACAAGGCTTGATCGTCGAAACACAGCTCCCGCGTCTGCGCCATGTCGCGAACCACTGAGATCACAACCTCAGCGCGGCGCGCGAACTCGGCTGCGTCAACGAGCATGCGTGACCGGAAGGAACCAAACTCATCGGCGGGTCGGACATCGAGTCCCCAGACCTCATAGCCGGCGTCCTGCAACGCTTGCGCCATCGGCAATCCCATCGAGCCGCACCCTGCGACTCCCACCACCAAGCTTTTAGTCATGTTCAACTCGCGCTCCGCGATCAATCGGCCCTGAACATTGTAACGAGGGACGCGTCGCCAGGTCGGCGCAACTGCGGTGTGAAGTCGAGTAAATGAAAGGTGTCGGCGTTGACCTGACTTGACTATTCTTTACGGGAGTGACGATGCGCGATACCCGAGGT
>JANMYN010000507.1:0-4891 GCA_031382195.1 Betaproteobacteria bacterium | reverse complement strand
AGCGCTTGGACCGGGCCTTAAGCCGCCGGACGTTGGTAATAGTCACTGCGGCGCTGCTCATCGGTTCTTCAATCTTTATGACAGTGGAGACGCAATCGACCTGGTTGGGCCTCCCCTTGTTCGGGCTGCTGGGATTTCTCGGCGCGGTGATCTCCGGTGTGTGGCTGCTGATCTCAATCGGGCGCAGCGGACGCCACGAGTAGCCCCTGCCTGCGCAGCGGCGGCGTCCTCCCCCAGGACAAATAACCCGGCGCCTGGAATACCGGGCGCCGCGTCCGAAAAAGCATGCTTTCCACCCAACCGCGCACTCCGGCTTGATGCAGATCAAAGATTTCGAATGTCGGTTGCCCATTGACCAATCGCCGAGGCTATTATTTCCAGATGCGCACGCAGATACCTCGTAAGGAAGTCTCCCGTGAGCCGGTCGAGCCGGTGCTCCTGGCCAAAGCACTGGCCACGGCCGCCGATCCCATATTCATTGCTGACCATACCGGCTGTATCGTCTGGGTCAACGCAGCGTTCAGCGAACGCAGCGGATACTCCCAGCAGGAAGCAGTCGGGCAGACGCCGAGTTTCCTGAATTCTGGAAGACACGATGCATCGTTCTATCTTGACCTTTGGCAAACCATTCTTGCGGGTCGTGTCTGGCGCGGCGAAGTCGTCGAACGTCGCAAGGACGGCAGCCTCTATACCGTGGACGAAGTCATCACGCCGCTGCGCGACGACAAGGCCACCGTTACCCACTTCGTTGCCATCCAGCGCGACATTTCGTTGCGCAAGCAGGAGACGGAACGGGAGCACTTTCTCGCCTACCACGACGCTCTCACCGGCCTGTACAACCGCGTTCTTTTCATGGATCTCGTGCAGCAGGCCATTTTGCGATCCAGGCACAGCTTGCACCGGCTCGCGCTGCTGTACCTGGACATTGACAACTTCAAACTGATCAATGACACCTTCGGCCATGAAACGGGCGATCGGCTGCTCGTGGCGGTGGCGGAGCGGCTGAGTGCTGCCGTGCGCAAGACCATCGACACGGTCGCCCGGCTGAGCGGGGACGAATTCGCAATACTCCAGACCGGCCTCAACGATTCGCAGGCGGCCCTGTTCCTCGCGCGCAAACTGCTTCACTCCATTTCGCAGCCGTTTGTTCTGGAAGGGCGGAAAATTCAAACCGGCGTCAGCATCGGCATCGCGATTTATCCCACCGACGGCGAACTGCCCGAAGAACTATTGAGAAATGCAGACAACGCCATGTACCTGGCGAAGAGCCGGGGACGCGGCAACTGCCAGCTCTACGACTCTGCTCTTTGTCAAAACTGACCGCGGAGCGCAGTTCTTGATCGATGTCAATGGCTGCAGCGGCATTTCTGTATCGTTCGTATTTTCGCGGCCACAGCCTCAAGAGCCTGGAACGAAATATACTCGGCTTCTGCGGCATTGGCCCCGTGACAGAGAACCTCATCGGCCTGGTCGAAAGCAAGAACGGCGCGAAGCGGGAGAAATGGCTCACTAAGATGCGCGCGCTGGGGTGGCGCGGGCAAATGATGCGCAACGCTCAAGTCAGATCGACCTGCTCCCGGTAGTCGGGCATCTTGCAGCGCCAGCCCTTGCGCTCTTCAACCCGGTGACGCAATGCATCCGCCGCCACCGGTTCGCCGTGCGTGTTGAAGATCTGTTTAGGCGCAGCTTCGAACTGATCCAGCCATTCGAGGATTTCTGCATAATCCGCATGGGCGGACAGGTTCGACAGGATCTGTACCTCCGCCCGCACCGGAACGTACTATCCGTGGATCTTCACGCTATCCGCACCGTTCAGTATGGTCGCGCCGCGCGTACCGGCCGCCTGGAAACCGGCGAAGAGGATGGTGTTCCTGGGATCCGGTGCAAACGCCTTGAGGTGATGCACCACGCGGCCGCCTGTCGCCATCCCGCTCCCCGCCAGAATGATCATCGGCCCTTCACGCGAATTGAGATGTTTGGATTCGTCAGGCGTATTCACGATACTGACCGAGCTGAACATGGTTTTGCATTGTTCCGGTGACAGGCGGTGTTCATCCTGGTGCTCGAGAAAAATACGGGTAGCATCGACCGCCATCGGGCTATTCAAGTACACGGGAACGTCGGCAATCCGGCGTGTCGTCTTGAGCGTATACAGGTAGTACAGCAACTGCTGCGCACGTCCGACCGCAAACGTCGGAACGATCACCGCCTCCTCCTCCTGGAGGCGCCCGGAGTCCGGCAGGAGAATCCCGCATAGATCCCCGGTGGCGCTGCTGCAATACACCTTGCCGCGGAAGCCATTGCGGACGAACAGCGGCAGGTAACCGCTGTGGTCGATATGCGCATGGGTAAGGACGACGGCATCCACCGAACCTGGGGCCACCGGCAATGGCTCCCAGTTCCTCAGCCGCAATTGCTTCAGGCCCTGGAACAGGCCGCAGCCCACCAGGACTCGGCGGTCTCCCGCAGTAACCAGGTATTTCGAGCCGGTGACCGTGCCGGTTGCACCGAGGAATGTGAGTTGCATCGGGGCGGATGAGTCACAGTGCGTTTCCCAGGGTACCGCTTTCAAAAATGTTTCAGTCTCTGGTCAGCCATGCGTAGACCGGACACCAGCCGATCAGTCCGGTGACGAGCGGCACCAGGCCGATCAGCCCCGCCCAACGCCAGTTTCCGGAAACAAGAAACACGGCGCCGAGCAGCGCGATTCCAATTGCGATGCGGATCAGGCGATCAAGTGCTTCTACGTTGGCTGGCATCTCCATACCTCAGTGGCAGGCAGTCAGGACACGATGGCTGCCGTCTCCGAAAAGCCGGCGTAAGCACCCGACTGCAGCGTCCGTGCACGCACCGCCGGGAGGGCGTCGAGACATCAGTCTAGGGAAAAGTACACGCGGGACCGTGACCTATATCAACCACCGTTCCCGCTTCGACGTGCGTGTTTAAAGACATTAAAGGGCGAATCTTCTTTTTCCATGGTCTTTCCTCAAAGAATGCTGAATGACTCAACGTTATCCTGAGAGCGTGGAGGGGCCGAACGTGACGGACCCTGCATCGGCGTCAGTAGGCGACGGTTATGTTGTCTACCACGTTCCGCACGCCAGGAGTACCCCAGGCAGAATGCCTCGCCAAGTCACGTTCTGACCAACTGTGAACTGTCCCTGTTAACGTCACATCGGCGCCCCGGACTTCGACCGAAATCTTTTGCGCATCCGCCAGAGCACGCCGCTTCAATGCGGCCTCGATGTCTGATTTGACAACGCTCACGGACACCTTGGGTTTGATGGTGATTTGGTCGCTGACACCCGTAACACCCATGAGATAGCGAACCCCTCCTGCCGCGGCCTGCCTTTGATATTCCCAGTCCACTTCACCAGACAATGTGATCCACCCGCTTTCGACCATAATCTTGACAGAATCCTTCGGCAAATTCGTCGCCCACTGCAAAGCGCTTTCCGCTGAGCGCGCGATGTCAGAATCGGTTCGCTTGCCCGATCCAGAGAGCTTGACGTCCATCTCTATTGCCAGAGCCTTCACGCCCGATACGCGTTGGGCAGCGCGCTCGGCATCCCACTTTTCTGCGTAACTACTCACGTGACCGGCCAAGGTCACGATTCCATCTTTAACCTCGACGCCGATCTGCGCGGCGTTGACCGAGGGTTCCCACTTCAGTTCTGCGATAACGTCCAGTTGCAGTTGTGTATCGGTCTTCATAATCGTCTTTCCATGTCGTTAAGGGAGACTAAGCGTAGGTGAAACGCGCGGCGTCCGCCTTGACATGGATCAAATACCGAATTGCACCGGCTCCTAGCATTGTCCGACCCTACGATCGCTGTCATGCAATGGACGCAGCCGACTGGTCATCCCGACGATGCCCCACACTACCGTCTTGATGGCAAGCTGCCCGACGACTTTGTAGTTGTAAGTCGTCTGTTCCTGCATACTTGCTCCCTCGAGTTAACACGAAACCCCAACAGCCGCAATGAAGGCAGGATCAACGCCGATTCAACCCTCTATTACCCGCTACTGGCAGCGACGCCATGCTAGCCGCAGCAACCCGGACCGGAATTGACATAGATCAAACGGTGACTACGCCGAATCGGTTTTCATGGGACCATGCAGCCGGGGCCCATCGGACCGCGGCGGCCGAAGACTGAGGAGGCGACAGATCATTTCCGCATTTGACTGGACTCGATGGAGTGCTCGACGCGCCAGGATGGCGGCGGCGATCCTGATCGTGACGGCCTTTCCCGCTTGGTCAGAAGGCCAAAGCCTCGCGCCCGATGTGCTGGTCAGGAAGGTTGTCACCGATGTGCTCACCGCCATCAGGAACACCCCGTCCGGCAACCGCGAAGGCCGCGAAAAGGCCTTGGCGTTCGCCAAGCAGAAGATCCTTCCCCATATCGACTTCGAGCGCATGACGCGGCTCGCAGTGGGCAGGGCCTGGCGCAGTGCGGACGCCCGGCAGCGCGAAGCGCTGGTCGCTCAATTCAGCACCCTGATCACGCGCGTCTACTCGGCCGCGATCGACGCCTACAAGGGCCAGGAAGCGCAAGTCGACCCGCTGAACCTTGCTCCAGGGGACGCCGATGTCATCGTGCGATCCCGCTTCAACAAAGCCGGGGCGCGGCCGGTAGAGGTGAACTACGCAATGTCGAAATCCGCGCAGGGCTGGAAGGTGTACGACATCACCGTTGAGAACGTGAGCCTGGTGATCACCTACCGCTCGCAGTTCGGCGAAGAGGTCGGGCGCAACGGCATCGATGGTCTCATCCGGTCACTGGCGGAAAAAAACCGCGCTTTTCAACCTTTGGACAGCGCTCCCCGGCGCGGGCAGGGCTCGGGCTCATTCGTCCATCGTCTTGGGTCGCCGGGTACCGATCGCGCCATC
>JANMYN010000488.1:0-4203 GCA_031382195.1 Betaproteobacteria bacterium | reverse complement strand
CTTCATCGCGGTGTCCGTTACGACCGAGGTCGAGCCGATCCAGTCTGCCTGCACGCCCATCTGGCGCAGTTGCCGCGCGAAGATGCCGACGTCCGGCGCGTTGGTCATGTAGCTGCCGACGATGTCCGCGCCCGAGCTCTTGATCTGCAGTGCGAGCGGCGTGAAGTCCTGGGAGTTGTTGGTGTAGCCGGCGATCATGACCGGCTCGATGCCCTGCGCTTTCAGCGCCTCGACCAGCGCATTCTTGCCGCCGGTGCCGAAGGTGTCGGTGGAATGGATGACCGCCCATTTCTTTTTCTTCAGTTCCTTGACGCCGAACTCGGCCATGACCTTCGACGAATACAAATCGTTCGGGCGCACGCGGAAGATCCACGGGTTGTTCACACGCGTCAGGCTCGGATCGCTGCCGCCGATCATGGCCGGCACCTTGCCGCGCGCGATGGTCGGCGAGGCGGCCTGCACCTGGGTGCTGCGCAACGGGCCGAGCACGGCGACGACGCCGCTTTCGAGCAGCTTGGAATAGGCCAGCACCGTGGTCGGGTTTGTGCTCTGGTTGTCCTCGATGCGCAGTTCGACCTTGCGGCCCATGATGCCGCCGGCCGCATTGATTTCCTCGATCGCGAGCTTCACGCCCTGCGCGGTCAGCAGGCCGGCTTCGGCCTGCGACCCGGTGACCTCGTCCACCAGGCCGAACACGATCGGCTCGGCGGCTAAGGCCACCGATTCTATCCAAGGGGTCGGCGCGATCGATGCGGCCAGCGAACAAGCTGCGATAAGCGTGACGATTGCGGTTTTCATCTGCTGCTCCTACGTTCGTTTTTTGTCGGCCTTGTATCCGGCCGGCTTCATTGTGCTCCAATCCGTGCTCCCTTGAATCCTCTGCATCTGTAAATCTCACCACGAAGCCACGAAGATGACGAAGTGGCACCAAGTAAAGCGAGAGCTGCGTGATTGTGCGATTCATCGGCTCGTGATTGGATGGCCACCGCAGCGCTCGACGGTACCCGAGCAGGACCATATATTGGCCTCTTCATGTCCTTCTTCGTGTTCCTTCGTGTACTTCGTGGCTTCGTGGTGACATTTAGGTCTACGCCGCTTGATTGAAGGTTGGTGAATTACGCGACTTGATCTTCGTCTTATCTGATTCGTCAGTCGGGCATGAGCTCGAACAGGATATCCTGCGCGCCCTGCCAGAGCACGAGTTTACCGAACGCTTCCAGCTGTTCGCGCCCCTGCTCGACCGTGAGAAAGTGATTGCCTGCCAGTTGCCCCATCTTGCTGGCGAAGCGCGAACTGCCGTAAACGAACAGGATCTCGGTTTCGCTGAAGCCTCCGGGATAGAACAACAAGTCGCCGCGCGATCCATGACTGGTATGGTTCTCGAAAGCGAGCCCGGTCGCCATCTCGCCCAGGGGAATCCACACCGCCTCGCCGCTCCAGCGCGAGTGAATGACTTTGTTCCGGAACGGCAACAGCCCGGCGAACATGGCGCAGGTCGCCGGCGCTTTTTCCGTTTCCATGCGTGCGACGAACACGAACGGCCCGGCGGTGATTTTTATGTTCTTCCTCGCCATCATACTTTCCCGGATTCACCGCGGCTCAGATACTCACCCATGCCGGCGCGCCCGAGCCAGCCGCTGCCATCGACGATGCACTGCCCGCGCAGGAAAACTTTTTTCACCCGCCCCGTGACCGGCCGCCCCTCGAACAACGTGTAATCGATCCGGCTGTGCTGTTCCGCCGCGCGGATGGTCCACTGTTCTTCCGGATCGAACAGCACGATGTCGCCGTCCGATCCCACGGCGATCGTGCCCTTGCGCGGAAACAGGCCGAACAGCTTGGCCGACGCCGTCGAGGTAATCTCGACGAAGCGGTTGATCGACATGCCCTGTTTCTTGACGGCGCCGTCGAAGATGAGGGGCAATCGCGTCTCGACCCCGGGTGCGCCATTGGGGATCTTGCTAAAACTGTCCGCGCCCTGCTGCTTGGAGAACTTCATGCCGTGCGGCTGTTCGTTGAAGCAGAACGGGCAATGGTCGGTCGAGACCACCTGCAGGTCGTCGGTTTTCAGCCCGCGCCAGAGATGTTGCTGGTGCGTGTGGTCGCGCAGCGGCGGGGTCATCACGTACTTGGCGCCTTCGAAGCCGGGCCTCTCGTAATCCTGCACGGTCAGAAACAGGTAATGCGGGCAAGTCTCCGCGTGGACGGGAATGCCACGGTCGCGCGCTTCCGTCACGGCGGACAGCGCTTCTCCCGCGGACAGGTGCACGATGTACAGCGGCGTGCCGGCCAGCTCCGCCAGGCAAATCGCCCGATGCGTGGCCTCGCCTTCGAGGATCGACGGGCGCGTGGTGGCATGGTACTTCGGTGCCCGCAGTCCCTGCGCCACCGCTTCCTGCACCAGCACCTGAATGACCGGGCCGTTCTCGGCGTGAATGCAGGTCATGGCGCCGTTTGCACCGGCCACGCGCATGGCCTGGAACAGCGCGCCATCGTCCACCATCAGCACGCCGGGGTAGGCCATGAACAGCTTGAAGCTGGTCACGCCTTCACTCCTGATCAGCGTTTTCATGTCGGTCAGGCTCTGGTCGTTGACGTCGAGCATGATCATGTGCGCGCCGACATCCACGCAGGCGCTGGCGCGGCGTTTGTGCCAATCCTCCAGCCCGCGCTGAGGACTTTTCCCCGCAGTCTGGTTGCAGAAGTCGATGAGCGTGGTGGTGCCGCCGAAGGCGGCGGACTTGGTGCCGGTTTCGAACGTGTCGACGGTTTGCGTCGGACCGAACTCCCAGTCGAGGTGCGTATGCACGTCGACGCCGCCGGGCAGGACCAACAGGCCGTTGGCGTCGTGCACCTTGACGTCCGCGCCCGCGGCGATGTTCTTGCCGATGGTCTGGATGCATCCATCGACGACCAGGATATCGGCGCTGTAATCATCCACCGCTGTGACGATCCTCCCGTTCTTGATCAGGGTCGTAGCCATCTAGTGTTCCTCCTTTGAATTATTCCGGAAAAAGCGGTTGCACCGCCAAGGACGCCAGGGACGCCAAGGAAAACAAATGCGATGGATACACGGGCACCTTCACCCTTTGGGTGAGTCAGGTCACGCATGGCTCTCTTCTTAATCGTCTTACTTTGCGTCCTTTGCGTCCTTGGCGGTGAATGAACTGCCGAATTCAGGATTATTCGATTTGATTTTCAGTGTGCGCGACGCATCAGGGCGCGAGCGCGGCCAGGGTTTGTGCAATCGGCGGACCGCTCTCGCCGCCGGACAGCAGCACCATCAGCAACAGACGCGCCTTGGGCCCCTTCAGATCGCCGGTAAAGATAGCACCTGCCTCGACGAGGTCGCGGCCTCCGCCGCCGCCGCCGTAAATCGCTTGCACGCGGCCGGCAGGACAGCGCGAGGTGATGAGCACCGGAATGTTCTTGCGCGTCGCCTGCCGCACCAGCTCGGCGAGTCGCGATGGGCCGTTGCCGCGGCCGAAGCCCTCGATGACCAGACCCGCGACGCCGCGCTCGATCGCGGCCTCCAGTCCACTCAGGTCCATGCCGAGGACAAGCCGGAACAGCTCCACGCGCTGCTCGAGGCGCTCGATCCGGAACGAGCGGCGCAGGACCGGTCGCCGGTGGATGACGACCGTGTCGCCATCGACTTCGCCCAGCGCACCGTGTTCGTACGATTGGAAGGTTTCCACGGCACTGGCGTGAACCTTGGTGACATCGCGCGCGGCGTGAATGCTGCCGTTGAAGCAGATCATTGCGCCGAGCCCAGTAGTCGGACTCGTCCCGCGCGCCAACGGTGACGCCGCGACCCGCAGGGCGTTCAGCAAATTGAGCGGGCCATCGGATTGCGGATCATCGTGGGCACGCTGCGCGCCGGTGAAAACCGCCGGCTTGTCGGAATCGAGCAGCAGATCGGCCAAGTAACAGGTCTCCTCCATCGTATCGGTGCCATGCGTGACGACCACGCCTGCTACCTCCGCCCTGGCGAGCGCATCCCGGATACGTGTGGCAAGTCCGAAAGCGAACTGCAGATCCATGTCGTAACTGGGGATGGTGGCGAGGTCGTGGACTTCGATCTCGGCAAAATCCGCCACATGCGGCAACATCTTGAGAAGCGCATCGGCACGCTGGGAGGCGACCTTGCTGCCGAGCTTCGGGTCATAGCGCGACGCGATGGTTCCGCCGGTGGCCAACAGC
>JANMYN010000486.1:0-3955 GCA_031382195.1 Betaproteobacteria bacterium | reverse complement strand
GCGAGCCTTCTGGCCGCGGCGTTAGCCGCCAGATTTGACTGGATCGAATCCTGCCATAGGCCCACGGCAATGAATGTGTGCGAGGGCATGTGCAGAGCATGCGGAATGGATTGGGCGATGTGTCCATAGTGGCGCGCGGCGTCGAGCGCGCGCGGCGCCAATTCCGGATAGTCGTAAGCGTGAATCAAATAATGGGCAACCCCGGGATGGTTGGGTTGTGCCGCATAGAGATTCTCGAGAATCTCGCCGCTCTTGAGCTGATTCCGATAAGTCTTGTCATTCGGATCAGCGGTTGCCTGCAAGGCGAGGGCGTAGAAGGCGGCTGCCTCGCCGTCATCGGGATTGAGCCGATGGACCTGCTCGATTGCTTTCTCGTAAGCAAGCGCGCGAGTTTTGTGGTCGAGTTTTTCGAAGTCTTGATAGAACATTCCGATGGCCGAGATGTAGCCGCGCTCGCGCTCGGTCTTCGGCCCCGCGCTATGGGCTTTTTCTACGGCAGCCCGGCCTTGCATGAGCGATTCCATCGTCGGTGGAAACCACAGGGGATACCACGACGCCATCGCGACCCCCCAGTAGCCCATCGCGCAAGCGGGATCGATCTGCGTGACTTTGGTGAAAGACTTTACCGCCTCCGGGTAATAGAACGAATGGAGAATGGCCACGCCGCGGTTGAATTCCTTCTGGGCGGCGGCATTGCATGAAACCGGAAAATTCACCTGACCGAGCCGTTCGGGGCTTCCGGGGGCGGCCTGTTCGTCTTCGTGCGCATTTGCGCCAAGCGCAGCAAATAGGGCGGCGAATGTGGCAGGAAGAAAGATTGGGTAGCGCTTCATGTTCATGCTTTCAGCTCCTTCTTGAGTTCGTTCAAAAACCGCCAGTCGGTCCCCTGGGCAATGAGTTTCTTCGGGTCGGACTTGATCATTCCCACCTGCTGCAGCCGCAGGGCGTGGAAGCGCAGGGTGTCTTCCGGGTTGGACTCGCGCCAGCGCGCGTAGGGCAGGCTTTTCAGAACTTCCAGCCCGATCTCGTAGCGTGGCTCGTATCCCTTGGCGACCAGATAGCGCGCCACCCTCTCCGGCTCCTGTGCGCAGATGTCTGCTGCCTTCAAAAAGGCGCGCAGGGCTCTCTTCGTGGCAACCGGATATTTCTCCGCAAACTCCCGGCGTGCGCTCACCATGCAGCAGAAATACTGCGACCAGGGGCGGTCCTTGGTGGTATCGAGGATTACCCGGCCCACCTTCTTGATCCTTAGCTCCTGCGGCTGCGGAGCGAAACCCAGGAACGCATCGGCCTTGCCGTCGACGAAATGCTGCATCGCCTCGCCTGCGCTTGGTGTGTTGATCCAACGAATGTCGCGCGGGTTCACGCCAACGTAGGCGACGATGCTCGAGATGAAGAGGCGCTCGGTCGAATCGTCATTGGTGATGACGACACTCTTGCCCTTGAGATCTTTGATTGCGCTGATGCGTCCATTTACGAATAGCTCGTAGCATCCGGCATGGATGCCTGCAAGCGGGAGAACGCCCCGGCCCATGTCGAGCGCAGCAACCACGTCCGGCGAGGCGCCCATGGTAATGTCGGCACGACCGTCTTCCAACAGGCTGACGCCTCTGGTGAAAGGCGTATCGACGTACTGGATCTCGGAGAAGCCTTCCAGACGCAGCAGTTCCTCCGCTAGATACTGCGGCGCCAGGCAGATCGCCGGTGCGTGGACCAGACGGATCTTCCGGATCTCAGGAGGCGGCTCGGCCGCGGCTGGCCTCAGGTCGTAGCCGAGCAATCCGGCGGACCCGGCGACGGTGGCGATTGCCTTTAAAAAATCCCTGCGTTGCCAGCGGCTGGCACGCTGGATCTGTTCATCGAAGCAAGAGCCGATCGGGTGTGAATAGATGCGCTTCATGTCGATATGCTCCTATCAGTGGGCCCTCATCCGGCGCCCTTGAAAGTCGGGCGCGGCAAGCCATTCCAACAGCAACAAATGAAGCAACAGGTCCCGTCTCGGATCAGCGCGACGCGCCGGTCAGGAAGGTGCAGAAGCGGGGTGGATCGACCGCTGACTTCGTATCGCCCGGGAAGCCAGCGGACAAGCCATTATTGGTATTGCATGCCACGGCCATAGGGCAGTAACAGCCTGCACTGAGAGACCCCGGCTCCTGAATCGATTATAGGCGTCAATCTGCGACTGACGGCAAGAAACGGATTCGCTTTTTTTGAACGCCGGGTATACGCCATGCCGGCGCGGGGTGGGTTGGATGAGAGGAGCGAAGCCCACCTGTCATCACACGGTCGCCATGAAGGAATTAAGTTCTTGTAATTCCAAATAACTTCGCGGGCGCTCCGCTGGAAGTGGCTTAGGGCTTCGTGTCAAAACCCCCCATCCGGGCCTTCCTCCTTAAAAGGGGGGAAGGTGTGTTCCCGCCATGAAGGAGGTCGTGTAGGAAGACGGTGGTTGTGGTGGGGATACGCAACATTACCTGCAGGATCATACGTCCCAGGGATTCGGCCGATCGGCGGCAATGCCGTATTTCTCGATGGCCCGGCCGACCATCTTGCGATCGATCGCGCCTTCGTCCGCCAGCGCCTTGAGCGCGGCAACGACGACGTGGTTGCGATCCACTTCGAAGAAGTCGCGCAGCGCGGCACGGCCGTCGCTGCGGCCGAAGCCGTCGGTGCCGAGCACGACATACTTGCGTGACACCCAGGTGCGGATCATGTCGGGAAGCGCGCGCATGTAGTCGCTGGCTGCGATGACCGGCCCCGAAGTTTTGGCCAGGCTTTTCTCGACCCAGGATTGTTGCGGTTGAGCGTCGGGATGCAGCCGGTTCCAGCGCTCGACGCCGAGGCCATCGCGGCGCAGTTCGGTAAAGCTGGTCACGCTCCACACATCGGCAGCGACTTTCCAGTGGGCTTCGAGAATCTCGGCGGCCGCAAGAACTTCACGCAGGATCGTACCCGACCCGAGCAACTGCACAGTTGGGGTGAGTTTGTCTCCTCGTCCCTCGCCCCTCGTCCCTCGCCCCTCGCGTATGCGGTACATCCCCTTGAGAATGCCCTCTTCGACGCCGGCCGGCATGGCGGGATGGACGTAGTTTTCGTTCATCACCGTAACGTAATAGAACACGTCTTCCTGGTTCTCCACCATGCGGCGCATGCCATCGCGCACGATGGTCGTCACCTCGTAGCCGAAAGCCGGATCGTAGGCGACGCAATTCGGCACGGTGGAGAACAGAATATGGCTGGAGCCGTCCTCGTGCTGCAGGCCTTCGCCGGATAGCGTGGTGCGTCCCGCCGTGGCGCCGAGCAAAAAGCCACGCGAGCGCGAGTCCGCCGCGGTCCACACCAGATCGCCGATGCGCTGGAAACCGAAGCAGGAATAGAAAATGTAGAACGGCAGCATCGGCACGCCGTGCGCGCTGTACGACGTGGCCGCAGCGATCCATGACGAAATCGCACCGGCTTCGGTAATGCCTTCTTCCAGGATCTGGCCGTCCCTGGCTTCCTTGTAGTAGAGCAGTTCGTCCTTGTCTTCCGGCTCGTAGAGCTGGCCATGCGGCGAATAGATCGCAACCTGGCGGAACAGGGACTGCATGCCGAAGGTGCGCGCCTCGTCGGCGACGATCGGCACGATGTGCTTGCCGATCGCTTTGTCGCGCAATAACTGGGACAGCATTTGAACGAACACCATGGTCGTCGATTGCTCGCGATCGCCGGACCCTTCGAGCAGGCGCGCGAAGGTCTGAAGCTCCGGCACCGGCAGGGATTGCGCCTTCGGGTTGCGCGCCGGGACATAGCCGCCGAGCGCCTGGCGGCGCGCGTGCAGGTATTTCATCTCCGGGCTGTCGTCCGCAGGTTTATGGAAGCGCAGGTTCTGCACGTCCTCGTTGCTGAGCGGCAACGCGAATCGGTCGCGGAACGCGAGCAGCGTATCGTCCTCGAGTTTCTTGGCCTGGTGCGC
>JANMYN010000655.1:0-4526 GCA_031382195.1 Betaproteobacteria bacterium | reverse complement strand
GCCAATGCGATTGCGCCCGGTCCCGTGGACACACCGATGACGCGGGTGCTGCATTCACCGGAATTCCGACAGAGCTACACCGACGCCATACCGATGAACCGCTATGGCACGCCCGAGGAGGTTGCCGCCGCCGTCGCCTATCTGGCGTCGGATGGTGCTGCGTACGTGACGGGAATCGTCATTCCGGTCGATGGCGGGTTTCTGGCTTCGGGCGCGAGGTAGGCATCCTCTTACAGCCGCCTGATCGGCGCTTCACATCGCAGTGCCGCCGTCCACGTTCAGCACGTGGCCGGCGATGAACGTGGCCTGGTCCGAAGTGAGAAAGTCGATCACCGCCGCGATCTCCGCAGCCTGCCCCACGCGGCCTATCGGGGTCATCGCGATCACCCGTTCCAGCGTGCCGGCGGCGAGCCGGTCGAGTTGGCGTTGGGCGAAGTCGGTCATGGTCAGGCTGGGAGACACGGCGTTCACGCGAATGCCGGACTTGGCGAATTCGCGCGCCAGCGCCTTGGTCAGCGCGATCACCGCACCCTTCGAGGTCGAATAGGCAGCGGTCCCGAGCAGGCCGCCGCCGCGCTGGCCGGCAACGGAGCTGACGTTCACGATGCAGCCGCTTCCCTGGCGCAGCATCGCCGGGATGACCGCCTGGCAGCACAGCCAAGCGCCGGTGGTATTGACTCGCATCACGCTCTCGTATTCCTCGACGCCTATTTCGAGGAAAGGCTTGGAGCTCTCTACGCCCGCATTGTTAACCAAGATGTCGACGCGGCCCCACCGGCTCAGCACCACATCGACCATGGCCCGCACACTTGCTTCGCTGCCGACGTCCACGCTGACCGGTTCAGCGCACAGCCCCTCCGCCTGCAGGCGCGCAGCGGCCGCTTCCGCCGCGTCCGGGCGCAAGTCCGCTAACGCGACACGCTCGCCCCGACGGGCGATCGCACGCGCAGCCGCCTCGCCAATTCCACCGGCGCCGCCGGTTACGATAGCTACTTTAGATTCGGTGTGCATGCTGCTCTTTCCTTCCTGAAAATGAGATCAGCGCGCTCATTTGCAAGATCTCCGGCGCGAATCCGCTGAGGGGAAGTCCCACGCAACATTGGCTGGTTGCGCAAGCGCGGCATCACAGCGGCGAAGTCACCGGTGGACAAGTATCGGGTCTGGCCCTCAGAGCCGTCCTCGCGGACGTGGAAGACATTCCTGACAAATCACTTTATGGATCTGGTGCCGATCGACTTCATCGTCGTGCCGACGATCCGCTTCAGCCTACTTTTCGTGCCGGTCGTACTTGCCCACGCCCGCCGCAAGCATTTCCGAGTCGCCGCCGACTTGGTTGCTCGGGAACACGCGCACCTCGGCCCGGCAATCCGGCTCTTGTTATGATCTGCTGCACATGTGCCGCGTTGTGATCGATGATACGTCATTCGATGCCGCGTTCCAATTTCAAGCGCAGAAGGGCCGAAGTGCTGAAGCAGACGCTGCGACAACGAAGAATATTCCGCAGATCTACACGCGGAGACTTACGTAACGTTTTGAAGGGATGGGGTGGCTGATGGGACTCGAACCCACGACAACCGGAATCACAATCCGGGACTCTACCAGCTGAGCTACAGCCACCACTTGCAAACCTTATGACCAGAGAGTGCGGGGGGGTGCACTGGCGTGCCCGACAGGAATCGAACCTGTAACCCCCAGCTTAGAAGGCTGGTGCTCTATCCGGTTGAGCTACGGGCACGTCTCTGACCGGGCAGACCCTCGCTTTTCTGGTCGGGGTGGAGAGATTCGAACTCCCGACATCCTGCTCCCAAAGCAGGCACGCTACCAGGCTGCGTTACACCCCGGAGGGCCGGAACTATACCTATCAGGGGGTTAAAGGTCAATTTGAAGAGACCACCCCCGCAACTACTCCACGACAACTAAACATTTCTTGCACCCCTCTGTTATTTCTGATATTAAAGCGCACTTTTCCGGACCAGAACTTGCAAAAAATGGCTTCCGAATTCCATACCAGCTTCAAGCCGTACGTGCCGAAAAAGGGCGAGCAGTACATGAGCCCGAAGCAGCTCGAGCACTTCAGGAAAATCCTCAACCAGCTCAAGATTGAGCTGTCGCAGGATATCGACCGCACAGTGCATACCATGCAGGACGAGGCAACAGTGTTTGCGGACCCCAATGACCGCGCCAGCCAGGAATCCGACATGACCCTGGAACTGCGCAACCGCGATCGCGAGCGCAAGCTCATCAAGAAGATCGACGAAACCATCGGCAAGATTGATGGCGGCGAGTATGGTTATTGCGAAAGCTGCGGGGTCGAAATCGGTCTCAAACGACTCGAAGCCCGCCCAACTGCGACGCTTTGCATAGACTGCAAGACGCTCGACGAACTGCGGGAACGCCAAGTCGCGAAGTAAGTCTCTCGCTCGACGCTGCGACGGCTCGCAACGGTCAGATCCATGGCGCGGGGCGGCAGATTTTTTCCCAGACATACCACCATTCGGAACGGGTCAACGCCCCGTAATTCGGGGCGTTGTTTGGTCCCATTAGGCGCTTGTCATGGTTCGACTTGAGGAACTTTGTCTGTCGGGTCAGGACAAACAAGCGAGGATGCGGATTGCATCCCGGTCCGATGACGAACAACCACAATAGATCGAGGTAATTATGTTCGAGAAAATTCAGAATCCCCGTGAAATTCGATTGCGCCTTAACTTGAACCAACAGGACTTCTGGGGACAAATCGGCGTCACCCAGAGTGGTGGCTCCCGTTACGAAAGCGGCCGCAATATGCCCAAACCGGTGCGGGAACTTCTGCGCCTGGTGCACGTGGATCAGATCGACCTGAAGAAAATAAATCGGGGCGATGTTGCCTTGATTTCCTACCTGAAGTCGGCACAGCCGGCTCTTTACCGGCGCCTCAAGACGCAGGCCAGCGCGCGCCTGCCGCGCCGCGGCGGCCGTCGCTAACGGTTACGGCGTCACTTTGACGGCCAGGCCCAGCGCTCGAATGCGCCGGGCAAATGTCTCCAGCTGCTCAGGCGACAATGACGCCAACCGGGGCGCTTCCGGCTGGAAGGACTGCCGCGCCAATCCGTAGAGCAGCACGCCCTGCAACGGGATAGATTCCGCGATGCAGGTGCGCAGGAACTCCACATAGGCCTCCTGCTCCGCCTCATCGGGGCCGGCGCCATCGATCGCGAACAGGCAGGTCTGAATCCATGTCGGGCAGGCTCGCGCGGAGACGGCGAGGTTGACGCGTACCCGGGCCATTCCGATACGTGTGCTGTTAACCTTGCGCATGCCGGCATCGGTGGCGCGATCCAGCTTGAACCAGATCTCCCCATTCAGACCGGCGAGCTTTTTTGCACCGCTCTGGACGCCATTACGCTGCATCAGACTGCCGTTGGTGATCAGAACTGTCTTTACCCGTTCCGGCACACCGGCCTCCCGCCGCACGTGACCAATCAGATCGATAATCTGCTCGAATTCATTCGCGCTGGTCGGTTCGCCATTTCCCGACAGAGCTATGTCATTGAGCCGACGCGCGCCCTCAGGTACACGCGTCGCAAGAAAATCGCCCCTCAGGACTTTGTCCAGAAATCCGGCCAGCTCTGACCTTAACACCGCCAAATCGACTGGCGGAGGGACTCCCCGGGTCAACTCCGGGACCTGGCAATAGATGCATCGCCAGTTGCATGCATTGTTGACATTAAGATTGATGCCGACAGATACCCCGCCCGCGCGGCGGGAAATCACCGGGTACACGTAGAGCAGGCCCACATTATCGCGACTGTGATCGAACACGGTAAGGGGCTGAAGGCGAATATCGACCACGATTAGGGCACCTTGGAAACTCATCAATTCTATATTTAATCAATCGTTTGTTTCTGAATAATCAGACCGTGCGAAGTATCCATGCCAAATCCTTCGACGAGAATATCACCGCGCCGTCGTGTCGCCCGGAACCGACCCGGCGGGTTCGCGTAAGCACGGCAATTTCCTCATCCGAGCAGACCGCGCATTGATTCAAGTTCATGAAATTCGTTAGGGATAAATAGGCGTTTTCAGCTAGGGAATCCAGCATTCGTCGTTCAGAATTCCGCTGCGACAAGCCATTCACGCCGTTCAATCAAAGCAATCAAATCCAATATAGAGGAACTGCCATGAAGCTATCTTCATTGATGTCATTGATAACAATAGGCCTGCTGGGCGTTAGCTCGGTTTCGGCCTATGCCGCCGGCGAGGAAGTTCAAGCCATTAAGGTTAACAAGGAGAGTGCGTCCTCCGGTGATGGCAATACCGTCAAACTCATGGGCAACGATATGCCGTTGAGCGGTCAGGCACTCAGGGTGGGCGACCCTCTGCCCGCGGCAATGGTCAGTGCCGGCAATCTCGCGCAGGTCAATATTGCCGAGGCCAAAGGCAAGGTTCGTATCATCAGTGTCGTGCCCTCGGTCGATACGCCGACCTGCGAAGCCCAGACCCACGAGTTGAGCGAAAAGGATCGGAAACTCGCTGAGAAAGTCGACATG
>JANMYN010000469.1:0-10090 GCA_031382195.1 Betaproteobacteria bacterium | reverse complement strand
AAGGTGCTGTGCCTGCACACCAATTCGGAGACCTCCTCGCTCTCGGCCGATCCGAAGATCCGCGTTCCCACGGCGTTTCGCACCGCGCGCCAGGGCATCCACGATGCGATCGTGAGCGCAGCCTATGCCGCAAACGTCGCCAAGGCCAAGGGACTGAAAACCTGGATGAGTTGCTCGCCGGATTATGCGTACGGGCGGGACAACACGGCGTTGTTCCTGCAGTACCTGAAGCGCTTCCAGCCGGATATCGAGGTCGTCGGCGAGGCCTGGCCGAAGCTGTTCCAGGCCGACTATACCGAGAACATCACCAAGATCCTCCAGGCCAAGCCGCAAGCCTTGTACTCGGCGCTGTGGGCCGGCGATCTGGTTTCCTTCGTCGATCAGGCCGGCATCTACAACCTGCTGGAGCAGACGAACGTGTTCGCCATCAACATGGCCGACTACACGACCCTCACGGCGGTGAAGAATCTTCCGCACGGCATTCACTCGGCGAGCCGGTACATCAAGACGTTCCCCGCCACCGCCGAGAATGCCGCCTGGGCCGACGCCTACAAGCTCAAGTACGGGGATTATCCGACCAACTGGTCGTGGGAAAACGCGACTGCAATGAACTTCATCGTTACCGCTATGAAAAAGACCAACTCCATCGACAGCGCGAAGCTCGCCGACGCCATCCGCGGCATGAAGATCAAATCGCCATTCGGCGCCGATGGCACGATCACCATGCGTGCCGAGGATCAGACCACGGTCGGATACGCGTTGGGCTGGGGCACGACGATCCCCAAGGAGCCTTACGTTCCGAACGTCATCCCCGGCGACTGGAAGTCGATTTTCGAGCACGAGGCCGAGTGGAAGAAGACGATGGGCTACACGTAAGCTCGAGCGCCGTCCGACAGATTTCCCCGCGGCGCGAGATCGCGGGGCGGAGATTTACCTGCCCATCCTCGACCCGGAGTAGGACTTGGACTTGCAAGCAATGCTGGGGTGCTTTTCGTCCGCCTCCTGCCTGGTTACGCAGACCACGGGCGGGCTGATCAGCGGCATGCTTCTGTTTCTGGTCGCGGCCGGGTTGTCGCTGATCTTCGGGACCCTCAAAGTGATCAACTTCATGCACGGCTCCCTCTATATGCTGGGGGCTTATTTCGCGTTCACGATCTACAACGTTACAGGCAGCTACGCGCTCGCGGTGCTCGGCGCCGCGCTCGGTGTCGGACTGTTCGGCCTGCTGTTCGAACGGCTGTTCATGAGCCGCGTTTACGGTACCGACGTTCTCATGCAGTTGTTGGTGTGCTACAGCTTCATCCTCATCCTTGACGACGCAGTGAAAATCATCTGGGGCGCGGAGTTCCGGTCGATGGGCATGCCGGCTGCGTTTCAGCGTCCGCCGATCATCCTCGCCGGCGGCGTCCTGCCGGTCTTCTACCTGTTCCTGATCGGGGCCACCAGTTTAGTTGCGCTCGCCTTGGGCCTCGTCATCACCAGAACGCGGATCGGCAAGATCGTGCGCGCGGCGGCGGTGAATCCCACCATGACCTCGGCCCTGGGTATCAATACCACGCTGGTTTACGGTGGGGTTTTCGCGATCGGGTCGCTGCTGGCCGGGTTGGCCGGCGCGCTGGCTGTGCCGGTTCGCTCGCTGGTATCCGGGATGGGTTTCTCGATCCTGATCGAGTCGTTCATCGTCACGGTCATCGGTGGCATGGGCTCGGTGGCCGGTGCGCTGGTGGGGGCGCTGCTCATCGGCCTGGTCCGCAGTTTCGGCTCGATCGGCTTTCCGCTGTTCACCGATGGGCTCATGTTCTTGTTCATGACCGTCATCCTGATCACAAAGCCGAGCGGCCTGTTCGGCAAGGAGCTCTGAGGCATGCGCAGGTCATCGATCGGGCGAGACGCGCTGATTGCGGCCGCGATGCTCGCGCTGCTGGCGGCGTTGCCCCTGGTTTTCCCGAGCAAGTCGTTCTCCGACTTCGTCATGCGTGCCTCGGCCTTTGCCATCTTCGCCACGTCGCTCAACCTGCTGGTCGGTTACGCCGGACTGGTGTCATTTGGCCATGGCCTGTTCTTCGGGCTGGGCGCCTACAGCTTTGCGCTGCTGATGCAGAAGGCAGGCACCTCGATCCCGGTCGCGTTTGGGTTGACGGTTCTGGTCAACGCGCTGGTCGCGGCAGTGATCGGCGCGATCTGCGTGCGCCTCAAGGAGATCTACTTTTCGTTCCTCACGCTGGCCTTCCAGATGCTGCTGTACAGCCTGATCATTGCGTGGACAGCGGTCACCGGCGGCGATCAGGGGCTGACCGGCGGGGTGCCGCGTCCGCCCTTCCTCGGTGTGCGGCTCGACGAGCCGCACCACCTGTACTTGTTCTGCTGCACGACGCTGGTCGTCTCGCTGTTCCTGATGTGGCACCTGGTGCAGTCGCCGTTCGGCTATACGCTGCGCATGATTCGCGACAATCCGCGCCGCGCAGGCTTTCTCGGCATCCAGGTGTGGCGCATTCGATTGCTGGTCTTCATCGTCGCGGGTGTGTTCGGCGGGGTCGGCGGAATTCTCATCAGCCTTTTCGTATCGAGTGCCTACCCGGACTTCGCGTACTGGACCGTGTCGGGCGAAGCGGTGTTCATGATCATGCTCGGCGGCATCAACGTTTTTTTCGGCCCGCTGGTCGGCGCCGCGTTGCTGCTGGTGCTCAACGATCTGGTCACCAGGGTGACCGAACACTACAGCCTGGTCCTGGGCGTGATCATTCTCGTTTTTGCACTGGGGCTGCGCAAGGGGCTGCTGGGGTTCGTCATGCAGGCCTGGACGAAATACGCGTCGGGTGCGCTTGCGACCCGGGATAGCACGGGGCCCTCGCGCCGCAACTGACATGCTCAGGATCGAGAATCTGCATAAATCATTCGGCGGCGTCAGCGCGATCAGCGATGTCAGCCTGCATTTCCCGCCCGGATCGTTGACCGCGGTGATCGGGCCGAACGGCGCCGGCAAGACCAGTTTCTTCAACCTCGTTTCGGGCGCATTGCGGCCCGACAGTGGCCGCATCCTGCTCGACGGCGAGGACATTGCCGGCCTTCCCGCGCCCGCCATCGTGCGCCGGGGGGTCGGTCGCGCGTTTCAGATCGCGAGCATTTTTTCATCGCTTACGGTGCGCGAAGCGATCCTCGGGGCGGTCAACGCCCATCGCCGGTGGTATGCGCGATTGGACCGGCGCTTCCCGCTCAAGCAAGCGCAGGCGCAGGCGGACGAGGTGATGGAGCTGGTGGGCTTGACGGCAACGGCGGACATCGTTTCGGGCAACTTGTCGCACGGCGATCAGAAGGTGCTCGATATCGCGCTGGCGCTGGCGCTGGAGCCGCGAGTCCTGCTGCTGGACGAACCCACCGCCGGGATGGGGCCGGAAGAGCGCCGGCAAATGATGCAAACTGTCCACCAGTTGTGGGAACGCAAGAAAATGACCCTGATTTTCATCGAGCACGACATGGACATTGTGTTCAAGTTTGCGCAGACCATCCGGGTGCTGAGCTACGGGCGCGTGCTGGCGGAAGGCACGCCCGAAGAAGTGCGCCGCCATCCCAAGGTCATCGAAGCCTATCTCGGCGCCCAATACGACGCGGAGCATGCATGAGCGATCGCGTGATGTTCGAGGCGCAGGGCATCGATGTTTTTTACGGCACCAGCCAGATCCTGTTCGATGTGAGTCTGGCGGTCGTCGAGGGCCAGACCATGGCCTTGCTGGGCCGCAACGGCGCCGGCAAATCCACTACGCTCAAGGCGATCGCCGGCATCGCGCCGCCGGCGCGAGGGCGTGTTCGCGTGACCGGCGCGGACGTGCAGGGGCGCAAACCGCACGTCATCGCGCGGGCCGGCATCGGCTTCGTGCCCGAAGACAGGCAGGTATTTCCCGAGCACACGGTGGAGGACAACCTGGTGATCGCCGCGAAGAAGGGCCCGGACGGCCAGGACTACTGGAACCTGCATCGCATCTACGAAATGTTCCCGCTGCTCTCGCCGCTGAGGCAGAGGATGGCCGGTAACCTGTCGGGCGGCGAGCAACAGATGCTCACCATCGCGCGCACGCTCATGGGCAATCCCATCGGCTTGCTGCTCGACGAGCCGAGCGAGGGACTGGCACCGGTGATCGTGGAGCGCATCGGCGAATTGTTGCGGCGGCTGCGGGACATGGGGGTCACGGTGTTGCTGGCCGAGCAGAACATGCACTTCTGTCTCGGCATCGCGAGCCATGCCGCCATCATCGACAAGGGTCAGATCGTCTACCGCGGCCCCATCGAAGCGCTCAGACAGGATGACGCGGTGAAGAGCCGCTACCTGGCACTGTAGAAGAGGGCCAATCACTTCAACCGCAGCGTGCAGACGAGAGCAGGGTTCGGCGCAGAAGGAAATAAAGGAGCATTAGATGTCCATTGCGGCTTTTTCCGGCGTAGCGGTGGTCACCGGGGGTGCGAGCGGCATCGGCGCGGCCTGCTGCCGGGAGTTGGCCGCGCGCGGCGCGCGCATAGCCTTGCTGGACCGGGACGAACGTGTGCATGGCGTGGCGCGCGAGGTGAACGGCCGCGCCTGGGTTGTCGATGTGGCCGACTGGGATGAGGTGGTGCGCGTGGATCAGCGCGGCACCTACCTCGCCGCGGTCGTCTTCGGCGCGCGCATGGCCGCGCGCCGGCGCGGGAGCATCGTCAATATTGCCTCCATCGCCGGGATGCGCTCGATGCCGCTGCATGCTTACGCGCCGGCCAAGGCCGCCGTCATCGCCATGACCGAGTGCTTGGCCGCGGAATGGGGGCCGGACCTGGTGCGGGTGAATGCCGTGTCTCCGGGTTACACGCGCACGCCTGCATTGCAGGCGGCCATCGACAAGGGCGAGCGGGACGTCGCCGCCCTCGCGCAAAACGCGGCGCTGGGGCGTCTGGTCGAACCCGCCGAGATTGCGCGTGCCGTGGCTTTCCTGGCGGGCCCCGATGCGGCAGCGATCACCGGCGTGAATCTTCCGGTCGACTGTGGTTGGCTGGTCGCCGGCTCCTGGCACACTTATGGCGGTCTGCGCCGCACCGCTGGTGCCGTGGGTGGAGAAAGCCGGTGACAACGCTCGCAGCGAGCATCGCCTTCTTCAAGCGTTTCAATAGGAGAAATCGTGGCCTGGATTATTACGAAGTACTTTCTGACCGCCGCCGTTGTCGTGCTCGTCTCCGAGCTTGCAAAGCGCAGTGACAAGCTCGGCGGTTTCGTCGCCGCGCTCCCGCTCGTCACGGTGCTGGCGCTTATCTGGCTCTACGTGGAGAAGCAACCCCAGGAAAAGATCGCGAACCACGCCTGGTATACGTTCTGGTATGTCGTGCCGACGTTGCCCATGTTCCTCGCTTTTCCGGTGCTGCTTCCGCGCCTCGGTTTCTGGCCAGCCCTGGTGGCCTGCGTCATCATTACGGTCATTTGCTTTGGGCTGTTTGCGCTCGCCGTTCGCCGGTTCGGCGTTGAGTTGCTGTAGCGTGAGGGTCGGATGACTCGCTCCGGGTCGACAGCACAGACGGCCTGCAGCCTCAGACCCAGCGCCGCGCTTTGATCCATCTTGAGGCCGACATGTTCGCGGGACACGTAGGTGCAGCACTGGCAATCGGGCGTGCCGAAAGACGGATCAACGTCGGGACGTTCGTCTTCGCCGCGCTGTTCCTGGACATGGTGCTGTGGATCTTAGTCCTGCGGGGCTGGGAGTCGGCACTGATTCCCGTCAGCTTTGCCAGTACTCATCAGCCCGAATTCGCTTTCCCCTATTCGCACGGGCTGCTGGCTGCCCTGGCCTGGTCGGTTGTGGCAGGTGCCGCCATCGCGCTGGCAACTGCGCAACTGAAGATGCGCAGATTACGGCGTGCCGTCCTCGCCGGCGCTGGAAGCAATCATCGTTGTGCTGGGCCTTTGGCTGTTCCTGGCGGGCGCCAGTTTGTCGACCGGCAGGAAGCTCGGGTTCGGTGCGCTGTGCATTCTCATACTCGGTTTCACCATTGCGGGCATGACGGTCGCACCGCCCCCGCCTTCGGTTGCGGCCATGGCCGGCAGTTCCCTGGCGACGATCATCGTGGTCTGCGCGATTGCGTGCTGGCTCGGCAAGGTCCACGATGAGAGACGACAACGATGGGGGATCCGGGACGCACGCCTTGCGGCCAACGAAGGGCCCCACGCGTCCAGCCTGGCCTTTAATGCGGACGGAAATTGGTGAAAGGAGCGTCCATGATTCACGGGAGTTGCCTTTGCGGCAGCGTTCGTTACGAGGTCCGCGGTCCCCTGGGCCGCGTCACCCATTGCCACTGTTCGCAATGTCGAAAAGCGCACGGCGCTGCGTTCGGAACGTATGCCACAGTCAATCGGGCCGACTTCACATTCGTTTCCGGTGAAGGCGACGTCGCGTCGTATGCTTCTTCGCCGGGGGTGTTGCGGACTTTCTGCAAGCATTGCGGCTCCACGCTGCAGTTCATTCGGGAATCCAGGCCGCGGAGCTTTTCCCTGGCGATTGGCACCCTTGACGAGGATTCCGGAGTGCGTCCGTCGCATCACATCTTTGTCGGGTCGAAGGCGCCATGGTTTGAACTCACGGATGGCTTGCCCCAGTATCACGAGCGTCACGTCACGCGGCAGGACGGTGCCGCCGAATCCTGACCAAAACGCAACCCTCGTCGCTCCGCTCACAGCAAACTATCGAACCCTTATTCATATTCAAGCTGGCGCTTGTCCCGGCTCTGATCGGCGCCATTACCCTGGCCGGTCGTCACTGGGGCCCTGCCGTCGCCGGTTGGCTTTCCGGCTTTCCCATCGTCACGGGCCCCATCCTTTTGTTTGTCGCGCTGGAGCAGGGGCCGCAGTTTGCTTCCGTTACGGCGGCCGGGGCGCTGGCCGGCGGCCTGGCGTGGTTGTCCTTCGCGATCAGCTACGCCTGGGCCGCGACGCGCACGTCCTGGCTGCTGGCGTTGCTGATCGGCCTGTCTTCCTATCTGGTCGTCGGGATGGCGCTCGTACTTGTCGCGCCACCGTTTGCACTGGTCGCTGCGATGATTGCCGTTGCGGTTGTGCTTGTGCCGCTCGGTTTTCCGCGACTGACCCGGCTGATCGGCCCGAGCGCTTCATCGTCCATCGAGCTTCTAGCGCGCATGTTTGCGGGAGGCTTGCTGACAGTCTCCGTCACCCAATTGTCGCCGGTGCTTGGGCCGAAGTTCAGCGGGCTGTTTGCCGTGTTCCCCGTCATGGGCATCGTCCTGGCTGCCTTTTCGCACCGCGCCAGCGGCAACGTCTTCACCATCCGTCTGCTTCGCAGCATGGTGGCCGGTTTCTATTCATTCACCGTTTTCTGTCTGACCATTACCCTCGCGCTGCGCGCAATGAGCATTGCCGCCGGATTTGCGCTGGCGTTCAGTTTTTCGCTGGCAGTGCACTTTTGCGTGCTGTGGTTCATGCGGCGAACGCGACCACCCGCCATGGATTGAGCGCGAGGCAGGCAGGCGCCGCGATGCGGAATCTTCGCAGTGGCGGGAGCATCGAGGATATAGGGTGGTCCCACCAGCCAGTGGTCACGTCAGTCCGGCAATCCCATCGTTCTCAGGTGCGCGGCCATCCGGTCCAGCATAGCCGGCGAGAAGACCATCGCCTTCTTGAACTTGGCAATGGTGAAGCCCGGATACGCCGAACACAGGTGCGCGAATTCCACCTTCGCCTCCTCCATGCGGCCCGCTCCGACCAGCGAGCAGACGAGATTGCGCAGGATCCAGAGCGCGTGCGGACGCTCCTGCAGCCCGCGCCGGTACAACGCCACTGCCTCCTCATAGCGCTCTGCGACCTCGTTCGCCGAGCCCATGCCGACGTAGTTGTTGAAGTTCATCGGATCGAGCGGGCTCAAACGCAGGGCACGCTGGAAATACTCGATCGCGCGCTCGGAATGTTCGGAGTAGTTCTCGAGCCAGCCCAGCCGGCTCCACGCCCAGGCTGCGTTCGGATCGAGCGCCACCGCGCGTTCAAGCATGATGCGCGCGGTACCGTAGTTGCGCAGGAAGGTGTGCACCGCCCCGAGCACGGCGAGAATGAGCGGGTCATCGCCGCTCAGTTCGGCCGCTCTCTCGGCGTGGCTCAGCGCCGCGCTGCCTGCCGCGCCGATGTCGTCGGTCCAGTTATAGACCATGCGCTGGGCGTGGCACCAGCCGGCGAGCGACAGGGCGAGCGGGTACTCGGGATCGATCGCGAGCGCTCGTCCCAGCAAATTCAGCGCGTTCTCGCTGGCCTCCATCTCCAGCGCCCACACGAGGGGCATCGCGCGCATGGTGTAGTCGTATGCGCCAAGGTCCTGAGGTCGCTTGCGCCGCGCGCGCTCGATTTCGGCGAGACGGATCGAGGGCTGCAATGCCCCCGCGACCCGTTCGGTGATGCGGTCCTGCAGCTCGAACAGATCTTCCAGCGTGCCATCGACGCGATCGGCCCAGATGTGCGAGTCCGCAACGGCGTCGATCAGTTGCACGGTTATGCGCAGGCGGTTGCCCGCCTTCTGCACGCTCCCCTCCAGAACATAGCGCACCCCCAGCTCGCGACTGACCTCCCGCAAGTTCACCGCCTTGCCCTTGTAGCAAAATGCTGAATTGCGCGCGATGACGAAAAACGAGCGAATCCGGGAGAGCGTCGCGGTGATCGCCTCGACCACGCCGTCGGCGAAAAATTCCTGCTCCGGATCCCCCGACAAGTTGTTGAAAGGCAGCACTGCGATCGACGGTTTGTCGGGCAAAGCGAGTGAGGGCGCGACGCCAGCGTTCGCGGCCGCGCCGTCGACGCGCACGCGGAACGCGCGCACGGGATGGGCGATGTTCTTGACCGTATGCTCGCCCAGGTCGTCGAAGGCAGTCGGCAGCCGATTGCGCTGCGCGGCCTGCACCGCCTCCGAAACCGCGATGCCGCCCGGCTCGGCGAGACCCTGCAGCCGCGCCGCGATGTTCACCCCGTCGCCGTAGACCGTGCCGTCACTCTTTTCCATGATATCCCCGAGGTGCACGCCGATGCGGAAACGCATCTGCCGGTCTTCCGGCACCATGTCGGCTGCCGAACCGAGCTCCTTCTGGACGGCCATGGCGGCGCTCACCGCGCCGGTCGCGGCTTCGAACACTGCCAGCACGGAATCTCCCGCCATGTCGATGACGCGGCCCTGGTTCGATTCAATTATCCTGCGGAAAATGCCGCGCGCCGCGTCGAGCGCGGCAACGGTTGCGCGCTCGTCGGCGGCCATCAGTCGCGAGTAGCCCGCCACGTCGGCGGCGAGGATCGCCGCCAGGCGCTGCTTCATTTCTGGATCTGTCAATGTCCCTCCGCGTAAGGTCGCCCTCCGCGATATTACGTCGTTATTTCAGCCTTGGCAGAATGCGCGCGAAGTCCGCCAGGGCGCAGGCGCCTTACCGAAGTTCTCGAGCAGTATAGGGCGGCCAGTAACTACCGTCATGGGTGCCTGCTCGCCGGACGATTGCAGGCACATCCCATTGCGGACTATCCTCGCCGATGACGCAGGGGTTCTGTTTTTCAGATCCTTGCCAGGAACATGAAAAGGAACACCTCGTTGCCGAGATTGCAAGGGAACTGCCGGAGCATCCTGGCGTAGCGCGGTTCCGCTGCTCGAACGGCCGTTGCCCGGCTTCTCGAAGACGCGGGCCTTTGCGCCCGGCACAAGTTCAGCGACTTGAGGAAACAACCATGCGTAACGCAAACGAACAGAATCTCACCGATGCGGTGCTGGCCAAGCTCGATGGCGCGCAAGATCCGCGATTCAAGCAGATCATGAGCCGCCTGATCAGGCACCTGCATGCGTTCATCCGGGAGACCGAACTGACCGAGAAAGAGTGGCTGACCGGCATCCAGTTCCTCACTGCGACCGGAAAGAAGTGCGACGACAAGCGCCAAGAGTACATTCTGCTGTCCGATACGCTCGGCGTCTCCATGCTGGTCGATGCGATCAACCATCGCAAGCCCGGCGGCGCGACCGAGACCACCGTGCTTGGGCCGTTCTATGTTGCGGGCGCCAAGGATATGCCGATGTGGGCAGACATTGCCGGCGACGCGCCGGGCGAGCCG
>JANMYN010000467.1:0-4665 GCA_031382195.1 Betaproteobacteria bacterium | reverse complement strand
GAACCCGTTTACCGTCATGCGCGTACGATCGGGCAGTAAGGCCTTTTTGAACTCCGAGATGACCGCATTGCGGTGCACGTCATTGTCCATGTCGATGAAGTCGATGATGATGATGCCGCCCAGGTTGCGCAGACGCAGCTGTCGCGCGATGGCCTGCGCCGCCTCAAGGTTGGTCTTGAAAATGGTGTCGTCGAAATTGCGACCGCCGACGAAGCCTCCGGTATTTACATCGATCGTGGTCAGCGCTTCGGTCTGGTCGATAATCAGGTATCCGCCGGATTTTAGCGGTACGCGGCGCGCCAGGGCCCGTTCGATTTCGTCTTCAACGGCGTACAGATCAAATAATGGCCGGTCACCTGTGTAGTGATGGATGCGATCGACGAAAGACAATGTGTACTCGTTGGCAAACGCCTGCATGCGCTGGAAGGTCTCGCGCGAATCCACCAGGATGCGGCCGCTTTGGTCATTTACGAAATCGCGCAGAACGCGCAATGCCAGGCTCAGATCCTGGTAAAGCAACGTTGGCGCGGCGAGCGTGCGCGATTTTTCCTGGATGTCGGACCACAGCTTGCGCAAGTACGCGATATCGGCGGCAAGTTCCTGTTCGGTGGCGGTCTCCGCCATCGTGCGCACGATATAGCCCCCGGTTTCTTCGGCGGGAATCACGTGCTGCAGTTTTTCGCGCAGCAATGCGCGCTCGTTTTCGTCTTCGATACGCTGCGAGATGCCGATGTGGGATTCCTGCGGCAGGTAGACCAGCAAGCGACCGGCGATGCTGAGCTGCGTCGACAGCCGCGCGCCCTTGGTGCCGATCGGATCCTTGATGACCTGCACCAGCAGCCGCTGGCCGTCCTGCAGGATGCGCTCGATCGGTTTGGTCTCTTCATGATTCTGGCGATGGAACCAGATGTCGGCGACATGCAGGAAGGCGGCACGATCCAGACCAATCTGGATGAATGCGGATTGCATGCCGGGAAGCACGCGTCTGACCTCGCCGAAATAGATATTGCCGACTATGCCGCGGCTGCCGCTGCGCTCGACGTGCAATTCCTGGGCGACACCTTGCTGCATCACCGCGACCCGGGTTTCCTGCGGGGTGACGTTGATCAGGATTTCATCGTTCACAGCAGTTGGAAGCCGAAATGAGCCAACAAGCGCGAGGTTTCGAAAATCGGCAGTCCGACCACGCCGCTGTAACTGCCGTTGATGGATTCAATGAATATCGAGGCCTTGCCCTGGATGCCGTAGGCGCCCGCCTTGTCCATGGGATCTCCGCTGGCCACGTAGCGGCGGATCTCGTCGTCGGAAAGCACGCGCAAACGCACATCAGTGACTGAAAGCGCTTCCTGCAGCGAATCGTGGAATTTTACGGCCACCGCGGTGTAGACCTGATGCACCGTACCGGAGAGCTGTTTGAGCATGGCGACTGCGTGCTCGCGGTCTTGGGGTTTCGCCAGAATGGTGTCATTGAACGCAACGGTCGTGTCGCCCGCCAGCACCGGGTGGCGCATCAGGCGGCGCTGCTCCAGGCGCACCCAGCCCGCTTCCGCCTTCAGCCGCGCCACGCGCACGACATAGTCGCGCGGCGATTCATTGCCGATCTGCGATTCGTCGAAATCTGCGTGCCGGCCGACACCTTCGCGCAGCAGAAGCATCTCGAAGCTCACGCCCATCTGCTTGAGCAGGTCTCGGCGGCGCGCACTGCGCGAGGCGAGGTAGATATGTTTTTCCAGCGACGGCACGATGTTCCGTTCTTGGTTTTGTCGGCGCCGCGATCGGCGGCGTTATTCCCGGTGATAAGGGTGGTTCTGGATCATCGACGTGGCGCGGTAAAGCTGTTCGGCGAGCAGCACCCGCACCATGGCATGCGGAAGCGTCATCACCGAAAGGCCAAGCAGGAGATCGGCGTTCATTTTCAGTTCCTGGTCGAGCCCGTCGGCACTGCCAATCATGAAAGCGACGTCGCGCCCACCCTGCATCCAGACCGTCAATTTGCGGGCCAGATCGGCCGTCGTGAGCTGCTTTCCGCGTTCGTCCAGCGCTATTCTTACACAGCCCGGCGGGATGGCAGCAAGGAACCGGGCTTTTTCGGCTGCCAGTATCCGCGCGGTTGCCCCGGCAGACGAGGCTTGGCGGGGGCGGGGAGCGGGCTTGATCTCGGTAAGTTGAATGCGCGCCTCGCGCGGCATGCGCCGGGCATAGTCCTCGAATCCGTTCATTACCCAGACCGGGGGTTTATGGCTGACGGCGAGTATATGCAGCTTCAATCGTGACGAAACTACAGGACGGCCGGGGGTTTAGCGCCGGGGGCGTTTCTCCAGGTGGTCGGATGCGGGGACGGCGGCCGGCCGCCCCACAGTTGCTCGAGGTTGTAATAGCTTCGAATCGCCGGTTGCATGACGTGCACAATGATGTCGCCCAGGTCAACCAGCACCCACTCGCCGGTCTTTTCCCCCTCCAGACCCTGGACGCGCACCCCCATCCCCTTGAGTTTCTCCTGCACGTTTCTTGCCAACGCCTTGGTCTGGCGCGCCGATTCGGCCGTGGCAACGATCATGTAATCGAACAAAGACGTCATTTTCCGGACATCGAGGACGGTGATGTCCCTGGCCTTGATTTCTTCCAGTGCCTCGACGGCGGCTTGCTTCATGGCTTCAACGTGCATCGCGTTCCTTGTAAAGACGATTGATTTCAATGTAATCGAGAACGGCATCCGGGACCAGATAGCGCGCACTTGCGCTGCCTGCAAGTAACCCGCGGATCTGGGTTGCGGCGATATCCAGCGCCGTGATTTCGCTGGCATAGATGGCTCCGCTACTGTCCCGCCGCAGAATTCCGGTCGAGGCGGCCAGCCGCTGCAGGTAGATCTTTCGCAGTGGCCCGGGCAAGGAAGACTGCAACTGCTGCAGGGAAAAACCCGGGCGATGCGCGATGACGATATGGGCTAAATCGAAAAGCTCCTCCCAACGGTGCCAGGTGGTCAGCGCGGAAAAAGCGTCCGATCCCATCAACAAACACAGCGGACGCTCGCCAAGTTCAGCCCGCAATTCATTGAGCGTGTCGAAGGTGTAGCAAACACCCGGCCGGCGGACTTCGCGGTCGTCCGCCTCGAATCGCGGATTGCCGGCAATTGCCAGGCGCACCATCTCGATCCTGTGCGCGCCGCTCACCCGCGGAGCTCCCCGATGCGGTGGCGCGCCAGTCGGAATAAAGCGTACCTTCGACAGTCCGATGCCATCGGCAAGTTCTTCGGCCAGACGCAGATGGGCGAAATGAATGGGGTCGAATGTCCCGCCCAGCACGCCAATGGGGCTTGACGAAGTCAAACCGGGCGAACGGTGAACAGTGCCCCTGAAGGGGTACCGGTCTTCGACCATAAACAGTGAAGAGTACGCAACGGCGAAGCCCGGTTTTGACCGTTCACCGTTCGCTGATCACCGATCACAGCAGAACGCGCCGGATGTCCGAAAGGACAGCCGACAAGTTTGTAATAAATCGCGCACCTTGTGCGCCATCCACCGCGCGATGATCGTAAGACAGCGACAAGGGCATCATCAGCCGGGGTACGAACTGCCCGTCTTTCCAGAGCGGTTTTATCGCCGCCTTCGATACGCCCAGAATCGCGATTTCGGGCGCATTGATGATCGGCGTGAAATGCGTGCCACCGATACCGCCCAGGCTGGAGATGGAGAAGGTTCCGCCTTGCATATCGGCCGGACCCAGCTTGCCGTCGCGTGCCTTGGCGCTGATCTCCGCAAGCTCCTTTGCCAGTTGCAGCACGCCCTTCTGATCAACATTGCGAACCACCGGCACCACCAGTCCGCCCGGTGTATCGACTGCGACGCCGATGTGATAGTAGCGCTTCAGGATCAGCGCATCATTCGCGGGCGCGAGCGAGGAATTGAATTCCGGATGGTTCTTCAGCGCGGTGACGACCGCCTTCATGATGAAAGCGAGCGGCGTGAGCTTGACGCCCTGTTTCTGCGCTTCGTCGGCCATGCCCTTGCGGAAGGCTTCGAGTTCTGTGATGTCGGCTTCGTCGTTCTGCGTCACATGCGGGATCGATACCCAGTTGCGGTGCAGGAACGGGCCGGAGATTTTCCTGATGCGCGAAAGCGCCAGGGTTTCCACGGGGCCGAACTTCGCGAAATCCACTTGCGGCCAGGCAGGCAGCCCAAGCGACAAACCTGCTCCGCCACCGCTTCCACCCGAGGGTTGCGCCAGCGCGGATTTGACGAAGCCGGCGATATCGTCCTTGAGTATGCGTTCTTTCGGGCCGCTGCCCTTGACGCGCCCGAGATCGACGCCAAGTTCGCGCGCGAAGCGCCGCACAGAGGGACTGGCGTGCGCTCGCGAGAATCCTTCTTCGTTGATCGCGGCGGGGGCGCTGGTTTGTGGCGTGGGTGCAGGCGTTGCGGCCGGCGCTGGCGCTTGGGCCGCGGGTGCAGGCGCTGGTGCCGGAGCGGCAGCGGGTTTCTGCGGAGCATCCGTTGCTGGCGCGGGGGCGGCCGCGTCTTCGCTGATTTCCAGGCTGAGTATCGCTGCGCCTTCGGAAACCTTGTCGCCGGGCTTGATCTTCAATTCCTTGACCACGCCCGCAAACGGTGCCGGTACTTCCATGGTCGCTTTGTCGGATTCCAGCGTGATCAGCGAATCTTCCGCCTT
>JANMYN010000441.1:0-1862 GCA_031382195.1 Betaproteobacteria bacterium | reverse complement strand
GGGCTCGCCGCTGTTGCCCGATCCGAAGACCTTGAGGCGCTTGCGCCGATTTCGGATGTGCGCGGCACGGACGTCTACCGGCGGGATGCGGCGCTGACTCTGGTGCGCCGCGCATTGGCAGCGCTCTGCGGTGAATAAGCCACGCGACCATCAAGGCTTGAGGCGAGGCAGCCGCGAACAGGGCGCCGAAGGCTGGAATGTCTCCTTTACCTTGAATGGCGCAGCCTGTGACCTGGCGGTCGATCCGGCGGCGCGGCTCAGCGATGTGCTGCGCGAGCAACTCGGCCTGACCGGCACCAAGGTCGGCTGCGAAGCCGGGGATTGCGGCGCCTGTACCGTGCTCATCGACGGCCGGCAGGTGTGTGCCTGCCTGACCTCCGCCGCGCAGGTCGACGGGCGCGAAGTCGTTTCCATCGAGGGACTGGCACAGGGCGGGCGGCCGAGTGCGCTGCAGCGCGCGTTTCACGCTCATGGCGCCGCGCAATGCGGTATCTGCACCCCGGGCATGCTGGTTGCCGCAGCCGATCTGCTGCGACGAAATCAGGCGCCGGACGAGCAGGAAGTACTGGACGCGCTTGGCGGCGTGCTGTGCCGCTGCACCGGTTACCGCAAAATCGTGGAGGCAGTGCTTGCGGTTGCCAGTGGTGACCTCGACGCACCCGTGCCGCCGGCGGGTCATGCGGTGGGCGCGCGCGTTGCCAAGCTCGACGGCATCGCCAGGGTGATGGGTACCGAGCAGTACGGCGCCGACCGCTTTCCCACCGACTGCCTGTGGCTGCGCGTGATCCGGTCGCCGCACGCGCGCGCAAGTTTTCGCGTCGGTGATCTCGCCGCTTTGCGGCGCCAGTATCCCGGCATCGCCGGCATTTTTACTGCTGCAGACGTGCCGCAAAACAGTTTCGGAATTTTCCCCCAGGTGAAGGATCAGCCGGTGCTGGCCGACGGGGAGGTGCGCTTTCGCGGCGAGGCGGTGCTGGCCCTGGTGGGCGATCGGCGCGAGGTGATGGCGGTGCCGGAGTCGGCGATTCCGATCGAGTGGCATCCGCAAACGCCGGTCACGGATATTGACCATGCCCTTGCGGTGACCGAGGTGCCGTTGCATGCGTTTGCCGCCGATAATGTGCTGATCCGCGGCCGGGTGGTGAAGGGCGATGTCGAGCGCGCGTCGCACACTGCGGCTTTTGTCGCAGAAGGAAGCTTCACCACCAGTTACGTCGAACACGCCTATATAGAGCCGGAAGCTGGCTATGCCGAGTGTGTGGTCGGTGAAAACGGTGAAGATCGCATCCGCCTGTTCACCTGCACGCAGACACCGTACATGGATCGCGACGAGGTCGCGCGCGTGCTCGGGTTGCAGCCGCAACAGGTTCACGTCGTGCCCTCGGCGATCGGCGGCGGTTTCGGCGGCAAACTCGACATGGCCGTTCAGCCGCTGCTCGCCGTGGCCGCCTGGCATCTGCGCCGTCCGGTACGCTGCGTGTATACGCGTCCCGAGTCGATGCTGTCGACGACAAAACGCCATCCGGCGCGCATGCGCGGGCGCTTCGCTTGTGATGCCGATGGACGCCTGATCGCCGCCGATTTTTCCGGGGACTTCAATACTGGTGCCTACGCCTCGTGGGGCAACACCGTCGCCAATCGCGTGCCGATCCACGCCTCGGGGCCGTACTTCGTTCCCAATGTGCGCGCGTTTACGCGCGCCGTGTACACCAATGGGCCGATCGCCGGTGCATTTCGCGGGTTCGGTGTGCCGCAATCGACGCTGGTGCACGAATCGCTGCTCGATGAACTGGCTGAGAAGGTCGGCATGGACAAGCTCGAACTCAGACTGGTGAATGCGATCCGCGCCGGTCAACCGACCG
>JANMYN010000423.1:0-4773 GCA_031382195.1 Betaproteobacteria bacterium | reverse complement strand
GTATGTCGCCGGCGATCAAACCGTCGGCGAGCGGCGCATGGTAATGCGTGCAGTACGCTCCCACCGCGAAGAATTCATCACCGCGGCGGGCCAGAATCACATCGTCGTCATCGACATGCCCGACAATCATCGCGTCATCGGCAAGTCCCTCCAGCGAAACGCCGCTTTTCAGATCCGGTTTTGAAGCGCCTTCCACGTCTGCCATGAAGTCCTCCCTGCCAGGTCATTTCAAGAGAACTGCTTCGAGCAATGTACCGTGCTCGAAAACTGCGTCGCAAACCGATTCGCGATCGGCGCCTCGGGCGCCGGTTGCACTTACGCGGCGAGCGTGGGCTTACGGCCAAACCACGGACGCGCTGCTTCGAGCTGTGCACCAAGCCGAATCAGCGTCGCCTCGTCGCCAAATCGCCCGACGAGTTGGACTGCGAGCGGCAACCCGCCTGCACTCTGACCGAGCGGCAGCATCAGACCGGGTTGGCCGGTGAGATTGAACCATACGGTGAACGGAGAGAAGTGGAATATGCGATGCCAGTATTCGATCACGTCGTCCATCATCATGTCGAGCCAGCCCAGCTTCGCGGCCGGCGAACTCAACCCCGGCGTCAGCAGCACATCCCATTGCGCATGAAAGGCTGCCATCTGCCGCCCGAGGCGATGCGCTGTTTGCGTCGCGCGAACGTAATCGGGCGCACTGATACTCTCGCCCATTTTTGCGGTCAGCCAGGTAATGCGCTCCACTTCGCCCTCCCGCGCGGGCCGTCCGGCGGTCGGATGGCTGGCGAGGTTCACGACGGTATTCGCCGATGCGAGCGTCAGAAAAGCCGGCATTATCGCCAACCGATCGATCTCCGGGTCGCACTCTTCGACGTCATGGCCGAGATCGGCGCAGAGCGTCACGGTCTCGGCGAGAAGCCGCAGGCATTCCGGATCGATTTTGGCGCCGTTCGGTGCCGCGGCGGTCCACGCGATTTTCAGCTTGCCCGGCTTGGCGCCGGCTTCATGCAGATAAGGTCCGACAGGCAGCGGCGCGACATACGGGTCTCCCGCCCCGGCTCCGCACGTCGCGTCGAGCAACGCAGCGCTGTCGCGAACGCTCAATGTCACGGCGTGCTCGGTCGACGCGCCACCGAGGCCTTCGCCGGCAAAGGGGGAAAAAGTGTTGCGGCTGCGTGTCGGCTTCAATCCGACCACTCCGCAACACGCCGCAGGGGCCCGGATCGAACCGAAGCCGTCGGACGCATGCGCCATCGGCAACATGCGCGCGCCGACGGCCGCGGCGGCACCGCCGCTCGACCCTCCCGAACTGTGCGCGCCATTCCATGGGTTGTGCGTCGGGCCATGGAGCTGCGGCTCGCAGGTGAGCGAAAGCCCAAGTTCGCAGGTGTTGGTTCGTCCAAAGATGACCAGCCCCGCGCGCTTGAGTCGCGTCACATGCTCGCTGTCGGCAAAGGCTGGAGGAGTATCGGCGAAAAACCTGGAGCCACGCGTCATGCGCACCCCCGCAACCGGCGACGTGAGATCCTTCATGAGGAAAGGCACGCCGCGGAACGGCCCGTCAGGCAGGCCGTCGGCAATCGCCTTGCGGCCGTGGTCGTAGAGTTTCATGGTCACGGCATTGATCGCCGGATTACGCGCTTCCACGCGCTCGATCGCAGCATCGAGAAGTTCATCCGCCGTAATCTCCCCGCGCTGCACCAGATCGGCAAGGCCCAGCGCATCGTATTGTTCGTATTCCGCGAATTCGCTCATTATCTTTCCTCCGGTAAGGAAGGTTAAAGGGGAAAGAGGAAAGAGGAAAGGGCAAAGAGAAAATGCAGCCGCGCGCAGTGATTATTTCGCAATGGCCATTGCACAGAGTGGAACTCGATTGCGGGATTCCCTGACCACGACACGGGCTGTGGATCTTGTCTTTTGTTGCCACAAGCCTCATCTATCCCGAAGCGCCCCAAATGGTTGGGGGCAACCGATCTTGCCCGAAAAGCGGGCCTCCATGCTTCGGCTGTTTGCACTCATCGTTCTGCTTCATCTCTATATGGGATGGCGTCTTCTTCCCGACCTGCCCTTTGGCACGATCGGCATCATTGCCGTTGTTTCATTGCTGGCATTGTCGGCATGCCTCATGCCGCTGGGCGGGTTTGCACACCGGAACAAGCACAGCGCGCTGTCGGACCACCTGGCTGGGGCAGGATTTGTGGCGATGGGACTTTTCTCATCGCTGCTGGTCCTCACGCTGCTGCGCGACGTGGTTCTGCTTGCAGGCTTCGGCGCGAGCGGCTGGCTGATCGACACGGTATCGCTGCAGCGATGGCGCGGCTGGAGTGCGGCCGCGGTTCTTGCGCTCGCCCTATTTATCACATTCGTCGGCTTTATCAACGCACGCCGCCGCGCCGGGATACAAAATGTGGACGTTCCCATTGCGGGATTGCCGGCACGGTTGCACGGATTCAGCATTGTCCAAATCAGCGATGTTCATGTCGGTGCGACGATCAAGAAAGGCTACGTCAGCAGGATCGTCGATGCAGTGAACGCCCTCGACGCGGATATGATCGCGGTCACAGGCGACCTGGTGGATGGAAGCGTCGCGCGGCTTTCCTCGCATACCCAGCCGCTCAGCCGGCTCTACGCGCGGCATGGCGCTTTTTTCGTCACCGGAAACCATGAGTACTACTCGGGCGCGAACGCATGGGTGATCGAATTGCGCCGACTCGGCCTTTGCGTGCTCCTGAATGAGCACATTGTGCTCGAACACGACGGTGAAGTGGTCGTCGTCGCGGGGGTGACAGACTTCAGCGCGCATCATTTCGACCCCGCACAGCGCAGTGATCCTGCCGCGGCCATCGCCGGCGCGCCGCAGCGGGCAGCCGTCAAGGTCCTGCTGGCGCATCAGCCGCGGTCCGCTTTCGCGGCGGCAAAGGCCGGCTTCGACGTGCAACTCTCCGGACATACCCACGGCGGCCAGTTCTTTCCGTGGAATCTTGCCGTAAAGTTATTGCAGCCGTTTGCCGCAGGGTTGCATCGCCTCGACGAACTCTGGGTCTACGTCAGCCGCGGCACGGGTTATTGGGGGCCTCCCAAGCGCTTCGGCGCACCATCGGAGATCACTCACCTTCGGCTCGTGCCCGCTCCCGCGTAGGCGCAAGCGAGGGGAAAGGGGAAAGGTGAAAGGTAAAAGTTGAAAGTAAAAATCCCGGAAGCGCGCTTGCGCCGAGTTCTGTCACGGGGGGATAAAGCGGCATTTCGCTGCTGCTTTTCCCTTTAACCTTTTCCCTTTAACCTTTCACCTTGCCTCTGGCTGAACGAAGTTCAGCCCTCGAGCTTCGCGTCCATCGTGATCCGGGCCTTCAGCAGCTTTGATACCGGGCAGCCGGCCTTGGCCTTGTCCGCAATCTCCTGAAACTGCGCCGCGCTCGCGCCCGGAATTTTTGCCGTCACGGTCAAGTGGCTCGCGGTGATCTCGAAACCGTCGCCGACCTTGTCGAGGGTTACGTCGGCATGCGTCTCGATTTTCTCCGGGGTCAGGCCCGCCGTGCCGAGCATCAGGGAAAACGCCATCGAGAAACAGCCCGCATGCGCGGCGCCGATCAGCTCTTCCGGATTGGTGCCTTTGCCGCCCTCGAAGCGCGATTTGAATCCATAAGGCGCTTCCCTGAGTACGCCGGTCTCGGTGGAAATGGTGCCACCACCTTCCTTGATACTGCCCTTCCACACTGCCCATGCCTTCTTGACCATGATGCTCCTTTACATTGGTGAGAGTCGAACCGACTCGATGACAAAACCGATGAAGCGCGTTAGGCGCAATGGCGCCGGATCTCGGCCTACTTCTCGAGTTCCAGCGCCTGCCTGTAGCGTTGACGCGCCGCTTCTTCCTTCACTATATCGTCGATTTCGCGAATGACCCTGTTGACGTCGACGGGACCTTCACTGCGCACAAAGCAACCGGTCAGGGCGACATCGGGCTGAAGCGCGCCGCTTTCGTAGATCGACCAGATTTCCTTGCCATAATCGGTAGTTCGCAGTTCCGGGGCGAAGCGGCCGAAGTAGGCGGTCAGGTTGTCGACGTCGCGCTCCAGCATGGCTTCGGCGCTGTTGTTGCCGGCGGCGTCGACGGCCTGCGGCAGATCGATGATGACCGGCCCGTCGCTGCCGACCAGCACGTTGTATTCGGACAGATCGCCATGGACCACGCCCGCGCAGAGCATGCGCACGACTTGCATGATCAGCGTGCGATGGTATTCGCGCGCCTGCTCCGGGGTCAGCGACAAATCATTGAGCCTCGGTGCGGCGTTGCCGTTCTCGTCGGTCACCAGTTCCATCAGCAGCACGCCATCGAGAAAGTTGTACGGCTGCGGAACGCGCACGCCGGCCGCGGCAAGACGCTGCAAGGCGTCGACTTCGGCATGCTGCCACGCGTCCTCCTGCTCCCTGCGTCCGTAGCGGGAGCCCTTCTCCATCGCGCGCGCCCGGCGGCTGTTCTTGACCTTGCGGCCTTCGGTGTACTGAACGGCCTGGCGGAAGCTGCGCTTGTTGGCCTCCTTGTAGACCTTCGCGCAGCGAATCTCTTCCCCGCAGCGCACGACGTAGACCACCGCTTCCTTGCCGCTCATGAGCTGGCCGATGACCTCGTCGACGAGACCTTCCTCGACGAGGGGCTGGATTCTTGGTGGGGTTTTGATTGGGCGCCTTTCCCGCGCTGGCGGGCACTGGATGATGCGGATGACGGGAAGTCCGGCGCAATGGCCACGACCTCCCATTGCCAATGGTAGCTCATCACGG